>JBDHTL010000005.1:0-61446 GCA_039808645.1 Rhodoblastus sp.
CTTTCATGATCCAAGAGCGGGCATGACGAGACGCCTTCGCCTGCGACGATAGACACGCAATTTGCGCCATTGCCGCGCGCTTGCGGCCTGCGAACGCCCCCGTTTGGGGCCTGCGACCCTATCCTCGCCGAAGCCGATATGACCGAACTCGCCTTTTCCTTCTCGCCGCAGACCGACGCCGACCTGCCCGCCATCGAGAGGCTGACCGAGCACGCCTTCGGCCCCGGCCGCTTCGCCAAGACCGCCTACCGCCTGCGCGAAGGGCTGAAGGGCGATCATTCGCTGTCGTTCGTCGCGCGCGTCGGCACGATCCTCGTCGGCGCCAATCGCATGACACCGATCCGCATCGGCGAGGCGCCGGCTCTGCTGCTCGGTCCGCTGGTGGTCGAGCCCGCCTTCCGCCAGCACGGGCTCGGCGAGAAGCTCGTCAACAAGTCGCTCGACGCCGCGCGAAAAGCCGGGCACGGCCTGGTCATCCTCGTCGGCGATCCCGGCTATTACGGGCGCATGGGTTTTTCGCGCGTGCCCGACGGGCGGATGAAAATGCCGGGGCCGGTCGATCCCGACCGGCTGCAATATTGCGAACTGGCGGCGGGCGCGCTGGAAACCGCATCCGGGCTCGTCTGGCGCGCCGACTGAGCGCGCGCGAAAAAGTGGAAGCCGGTTTTTCGCGCAGCGCGCGCTCAGCGTTCTGAAAGAGATCAGCTTTGCCGCGTTTGAGCGTTCGCGCTCGAACGCGGACTGATCTTCGTTCGCGCAACAAGCGCCGCGATCGTCTCGACCGTTCGGTCCGGCGCCGCCCAGTGCGGCGAATGGCCGACGCCCTGCAGCATTTCGAGCGTAGCACCGGCGATTTCGCGCGCGCAACCATAGGAATGGCGCTCGGTGAGCACGACTGCGTCGCGGTCGCCCGAAAGGATTGCGACCGGCATGGAAATCGAGGGGATGCGCGGCGCCAGTTTCTCCAGGTGGCCGCGCAGGTCCGCGACATCCTCGGCGTTGGCGCGGAATATTTCGGGACGCAGCGCCAGAACCGCGCCGATCGTTTCCCCATAGCCCTCCGGCGCGGCCTGCGGCGCGAAGACGCCCGCGAGCGCGGCGCGCAGCGTCGCGAGACCGGCGGGCAGAAGCAGCAGGCGCGTGAACAGCGCGCCCAGCGCCGGCGTCGTCGCCAGCCGATAGTACCAGCGCACGCCGCGCGGCCAGGGATGGGTGACCGGCGCCAGCAGAACGACGCCTTCCGCGAAATCGGCGTGGTCGAGCGCGAAGGCGCAACTGACGGAGCCGGCCCAGGAATGGCCGACGATCACGGCGCGCGCGACGCCTTCCGCTTCGAGCGCCGCCCGGATGGCGCAGGCCTGCGCCGACGGCGACGAAGCGTCTGCGCGCAATCTTTCGCTGTAGCCGTGCCCCGGCCGGTCTATCGCGAAGACGCGAAACCCTTTCGCCGAAAGCCGCTCGCCGAGCGGCGCCATCATGTCGGCATTGTTGCCGCTCGCGCCGTGGATCAGCACGATCGTGGCGAGCGCCGCGCCGGCCGGATCGCGACGCGTGAAATGCAGGCGGCCGAAGGCGGTCCCGACGAATGTTCCGCGCGGCGGATAGGCGCGTTCGAAGGCTTTCGACTTCAGTCGCGTGAAGAGGAAGAGCGTGGCGACGAGGACGAGAAGCGCGGCGGAAGCGAGGACGGCGGCCATCATCGGAAAGCCGCCGCATGGCGCCATGCGTCATCGTCGCGAAAGCGAGGATCCAGCCCTGGGCGTTGCAGGCGGCCATGCCGGATTCCCGATCGCGCATTCCGATCTCGCGCTTGCGCCGGGAATGACAATGCAGGCCTCAGATATCCCGCCCTTCGACGTCGATCTGGAGCTTTTCGACCGATTTCCTGATGTCGGGCTGTTGCGGATAGAGATCGAGCGCTCGGCGGTAGGCGTCGAGCGCCCGCTTGTCGAGGCCCGACTTGTGGAGAATCGCGCCGAGGCCGGCAAGCGCCACGAAATGGCGCGGCTCGATCTTCAGCGCATGTTCGAGGTCGGACATGGCGCCGTCGATATTGTCGGCGCGCAAGCGGACCATGGCGCGCCTGTTCCAGCCTTCCGCCCATTCCGGCTCCAGCGACACGATGGAATCGAGCAGGGATTCGGCGGTCTTGTGGTCGTCGCCGGCGATGGCGGCGACCGCGCGCGTCATCAGCAGGTCGGCCGTGTCGGAGCCCGAGCGCAGCCAGACCCGCTCGATCGCGGTGGCGACGCTCTTGGCGTCGTCCGCGTCGTCGGCGGCCTTGAGGCGGGAATGGAGGGCGTCCAGGACCTTGCCGCGCTGTTCCTCCTGGGGCGGCGTGGAATGGGGCGCGATGCGCTCGGCCTGCTTGCGCTTGCCGTCGCGCTTGTCCTCGCGCCTGCCGGGTTCGTCGCCCGAGGGATCGGAGGGCGCGGGACCCGCCTGAGGACGGCCCGGGCGGGCGGGCGGCGCAGGCTGGTCGTCGACGCCCAGCCCGAAGGCGCGGGCGCCGGGCGGCAACTGGATCGGGGGAAGGCCGGGAATGTCGAGCGTCTGGCCGCCGCGCCGGCCGGGCGGCGACGGATCGACTTGCGCCAGCGCCCCCTGCGCGATGGCCGAAGAGGCGAGGCCGAAGGCCAGCAGGACCGCCGGGGCGGCGCGGGCGGGCGAAAAGATCATGCCCAAAAGCTAGGGTGCGACGGCCCCGCCGTCAAAGCCTCCGCGGCGGCGGTCCGCCCAAAGAAAAAGCCCCGGCGGACCGGGGCTGTTTGCGGATCCGCGCGAGATGCGCGGGATCAGCCCTGACGCGCCTTGTAGCGCTTCTGGGTCTTGTTGATGATGTAGACGCGGCCCTTGCGGCGGACGATCTGGTTGTCGCGATGGCGCGCGCGCAGGGACTTGAGGGAATTGCGGACTTTCATTGGGCGGCTCTGAAGCTGTCTGTTCCGGGAATCTGGGTCGTAAGCCGGCACAGGCCCGCCTCGATTGCGCGGTGCTATGCCCCATTTTGGCGGCAGGATCAAGTGCGGGGCCGGATTCGCCGTCCCGGCGCGGACCGGCGGCCACAATTTGTCGCGGCGAGGGCGGCGGATTTCGCGCGCAAGCCGGAACGCAACAGGCTATAGAGGCGCGATGACCCAACCTTCCGAAAGCGGCGACAAACCGCGCGAGCGCACGCTCGCCGCGCTGAAGCCGCTGCTGCCCTACGCGCTGCGCAACCGCGCGCGCATCGCGCTCGCCGTCGTGGCCCTGACGGCGGCCTCGGCCGCCACGCTGACCTTCCCCTTCGCCGTCCGGCGCATGATCGACTTCGGCTTCTCCGGGTCGAGCGCAGGCGTCATCGACAGCTATTTCGCCGGCATGGCGGCGGTGGTCGCCGTGCTCGCGCTGGCGTCGGGCTGCCGCTACTATCTGGTGATGACGATCGGCGAGCGCGTGGTCGCCGACCTGCGCGACGATGTGTTCGCGCATCTCGCGCGCCTCGACGCCTCGTTCTACGACAGCGCGCGCGTCGGCGAACTCGTTTCGCGCCTGACCGCCGACACGACGCAGCTGAAATCCGCCTTCGGCGCGTCGGCCTCGATCCTGCTGCGCAATCTCTTCATGTTCGCCGGCGCCATCGTGCTGATGGTCCTGTCCAGCCCGAAACTGTCGGCGCTGGTTCTCGTCGCCATTCCCGTCATCGTCTTCCCGCTGATCGCGTCGGGCCGCATGGTGCGCAAGCGCTCGCGCCGCGCGCAAGACACGCTGGCCGACGCCTCGGCCTTCGCGGCGGAAAACCTCGGCGCGGTGCGGACGATGCAGGCCTTCGGAGCCGAGAAGGCGACGACGGCGCGGTTCGCGCGCGAGGTCGAGCAGGCCTTCGATGCCGCGCGCACGGCGACGAAGGCGCGCGCGGTCCTGACGGCGGGCGCGATCTTCATGGCCTTCGCCAGCGTGATCGGCGTGCTCTGGCTCGGCGCCCACGACGTGCTCGCCGGCAAGATGTCGGGCGGCATGCTCTCGCAATTCGTGCTCTACGCGGTGCTGGCGGCAAGCTCGCTCGGCGAACTCAGCCAGGTGTGGAGCGAAGTCTCCGCGGCCTCGGGCGCGGCGGGCCGCATCGCCGACCTGCTGGCGGTCGAGCCGAAGATCGTGGCGCCCGCGCAGCCGGCGGCGCTGCCGAAACCGACGCGCGGCGAGATCATGTTCGATCGCGTCAGCTTCTCCTATCCGGCCGCGCCGCTCGCCGGCGTGGTCGACGATCTGACGTTCAGGGTCGCGGCCGGCGAGCGCGTCGCCATCGTCGGCGCATCCGGCGCCGGCAAGTCGACGCTGTTCCAGCTCATGATGCGTTTCTACGATCCGCAGGCGGGCCGCGTGCTGATCGACGGCGTCGACATCAGGACGGTCGATCCGGCGAGCCTGCGTGCGCGCATCGCGCTCGTCGCGCAGGAGGCGACGGTCTTCGCCGCGACGGTGGCCGAAAACATCGCCTATGGAAGGCCGGACGCGACGCGCGAGGAGATCGTGGCGGCGGCGCGGCGCGCGGCGGCGGACGGCTTCATCCGCGAGCTCGACAAGGGTTACGACAGCGTGATCGGCGAGCGCGGCGTGACGTTGTCGGGCGGTCAGCGCCAGCGCCTCGCCATAGCGCGCGCGATCCTGAAGGACGCGCCGATCCTGCTGCTCGACGAGGCGACGTCGGCGCTCGACGCCGAGAACGAGGCGGCGGTGCAGACGGCGCTGCACGACGTGATGGAAAACCGCACGACGCTGGTCATCGCGCATCGCCTCGCCACCGTGCTCGAAGCCGACCGCATTCTGGTGATGGAAGCCGGCCGCGTGGTGGAGGAGGGCACGCACGCCACGCTGGTGGCGCGCAACGGTCTCTACGCGCGCCTCGCGCGGCTGCAGTTCGAGACGGGCGCGGCCGCGCTCGGCGAAGCGAAGGCGGCGGAATAGCGCGCTCGACCCGGCTCGCGGTTGCGCCGCCTGTGCAGACGGCGTTCAAACGCCTTTTCGAGCAATGCCGGCAATAGGTCGGGATGGAATGCGCAGCGTCACGGCCAGCCCCCTGCACGAACTGTCATAGTCGACATCGCCGTCGATGCGCTGGGCGAGCGAGCGGATCAGGCGACAGCCGATATTGCCGCTCGTCGCCGGATCCATCTCCTCCGGCAGGCCGACGCCATCGTCGGTGACGCGCAGAATCGAAAAGCCGTCCGCCTCGGGCGCGCAACTCACTGCTATGACGCCTGCCACGCCGCTGGGATGCGCATATTTCACCGCGTTGGTGATAAGCTCCGTCACGATCAGGCCGAGCGAGGCGACGTGGTCGGCGCGCACGACGCATCCTGGCCGGCAATCGAGTTTGAGCGTCAGCGCGCCCTGCGCCACGAGGCTCTCCACCATGCCCTCGGCGATTTCCCGCAGGTAGCCGCAGACGTCGATCCAGTCGTCGCCCTGGGCCTGCGCCGCCAGAAGCCGGTGGACGCGCGCCACCGCCTCGATACGCCGGCTGCAATCGTCGAGAAGCCGTTCGACCTCCTCTCGCGAGACCATGTCCGCCGACGACAGCGACTTCTTGCCCAAGCGCAGCAGTCCCGCGACCAGCGACAGATGGTTGGCGATACGATGATCGGTTTCGGTTGTCGCGTGGAGCCGGTCGTATTTGAATTTTTCGTCGCGCATGGACGCCGTCGATATGATCTCGCAGCAATTTAGAATAGTAGTTCTTGGTATGAAATCTAGAAAATTATAGTTAGATTGCAGATATTTATCACAATTATTACAATAATGCGGCCAAAATGCCTTTTCATGCGGCAACTGAATTTACGTTGATGCAGCGATCTCGGCACAATCATAAGAATGAGTAAGAACCGCATTTGGCGGACTTGACGCGTCCCCTTGTTCCACCATCTTCCTGCCGGGAGCGTCAGAGAGGCCAGAGAATGGGCGAGCTTCAGCGCGGCGACCGCCTGCAGATCATGCTGTCGAGCGACGAGTCCAAGGCGCTCGACGAGTGGCGATTCGCCAAGCACATGCCGAGCCGGGCGTCCGCCATTCGCGAGCTGCTGAAGCGCGGCCTCGCGGCGGAAGGCTTCCTGCTTGCCGGCAGGGGCGTGCGGTCGAAAGATTTCGGCGTCCTTTCGCAATCGGACGACGCCGATGAAATCCGCGGCGAGGAAGAACGCTGATCCGACGCGCGCCCGCCGTCAGGCGTCCCGCCGCCACTCCAGCACGGCCGTCTCGCGTCCCGACAGCTTGTTCACGCCGGCGCCGACGCGCGCGAACCCTTCGCGCTTGTAGAAGCGCAGCGCGCGAAAATTGTCGGCGTTGACGTCGAGCCTGATCTTCTCCGGCGCGGCGCGCTTGGCGGCGTTCAGCAATTCGCGGCCGACGCCCGCGCCGAAGGCGTTCGGCTTGACGGCGATCTGGTCGAGCCAGCCGGTCTTCGGATCGATCAGCGCGAAGCCGACGAGTTTTCGTTCGCCGGGCTTGGCCGTGTCCTCGAAGATGCAGATGAGCGCCGCGCCCGCGGCTTCGAGTCCGGCGAGATGGCCGACGAACCATTCGCGGCGCGCGTCGAAGTCGATGGTCGGAAATGTCGCGCGCCAGGAGGCGACCCAGAGATCGAGCAGCGCGGCGCGCTCGTCATCGCGGATGGGGGCGATATAGCGGCGGCCTGGCATTATCTGTCTGTCAGCTTCAGTTCGATGCGGCGGTTGCGGCGCAGCGCCTCGTCGGAATCCCCCTGTTCGAGCGGCTGGAATTCGCCGAAGCCGGCCGCGACCAGATGAGAGGGCTGCACGCCCTTCGAGATCAGATATTGCACGACGGCGATGGCCCGCGCCGACGACAATTCCCAGTTCGAGGGAAATTGCGCGGACTGGATCGGGCGCTTGTCGGTATGGCCGTCGACGCGCAGCGTCCACGGAATCGAGGGCGGTATCTCGCGCTCGAGATCGGTCACGGCGGCGGCGAGCTGGTCGAGCTGCGCCTTGCCGGCCGGATTGATCTCGGCCGCGCCGGTGTCGAACAGGACTTCCGACTGGAAGACGAAGCGGTCGCCGACGACGCGCACGCCCGGACGGTTGCCGAGGATTTCGCGCAACCGGCCGAAGAAGTCCGAGCGGTAGCGGGCGAGTTCCTGCGCCTTCTGCGCCAGCGCGAGATTGAGGCGCTGGCCGAGGTCGGCGATCTGCGCCTGCGAATCCTTGTTCTTGGCCTCGTTGGCCTGCAGCGCTTCCTCGATCGCGGCGAGCTGGCGGCGCAGCGCCGCGATCTGCTGATTGAGGAGATCGACCTGCGCCTGCGCCTTCGCCGACAATTCCTGTTCGGCGGTCAGCTTCTGCGCGAGCGTATCGGCGCGCCCGCCCGCGCCCGAGGCCGCGCCTTCCGCGGCGCCGAGCTTCTGCGTCAGGTCCGCATTGTCCTTCTTCGTCGTTTCCAGCGTCGCGGCCAGCGTCGCCAGCGAGGATTGCGCCTCCTCCTTCCCGGTCTTTTCGAGCGCCAGCAGCGCGGTCAGCTGCTCGATCTGCCGGTTGAGCCTCTGAAGCGCCGCGTCCTTGCCCGTCACGTCGCGCGAGAGGAAGAATTGCGCGGTCATGAACACGGTGACGAGGAAGACGAACGAAAGCAGCATGGTCGACAGGGCGTCGACGAAGCCCGGCCAGTAGTCCGGCCCGGAGCGGATACGCCGGCTGCGCGAAAGGGCCATCAGGATTTCTCGCGCTCTTCGGCGATGCGGTCGAGCGTCTTCTTCATCTCGCGGTTCTGCGCCGCCTGCTGCTCCACCCAGTCGCGGATCATCTGCTGCTCGGCGCGCATGTGCTTGACCAGCGCCTGCACGCCGTCGGCGAGGTTGGCCATGGCGGTCGAGGCCGCCCGCTGCCCCGACGAATCCGTCGACGCCGACACCCGCTCGAGCGTGGCGCGCAGGTCGGGCGAAAGCGCGGAGGCCGCGTCCGCCGCCGCATCGGCCGCCGCGGCGGCGGAGACGCGATCCTCGAGTTCGACGTAGAAGCGATTCTGCGCCTGGCCCGCCTGCAGGTCGAGGAAACCCAGCACGAGCGAACCGGCGAGGCCGAACAGCGATGCGGTGAAGGACAGGCTCATGCCCGACAGCGGCTTGGCGATGCCGGCCTTCAGGTCCTCGAACAGGACCGAGGATTCCGCGCCGCCCTTCATCGCGCCGATCACGTCGCCGATCGAGCCCACGGTTTCGAGCAGGCCCCAGAACGTGCCGAGCAGGCCCAGAAAGATCAGCAGGCCGGTCAGGTAGCGCAGGATTTCGCGGCTCTCGTCGAGACGGGTGGCGACCGAATCGAGGATGGCGCGCAAGGTGATGGTCGAGATGGCGCGGCCTTCGCCGGCGAGTCGCGCCATCGGCGCGAGCAAACGCGGGGCGGGCGCCTGGGCGGCGGCGGGCCCGCCCCAGGCGTTCACCCAGGCGATCTCGCGGAACAGGCGCGCGACGGTGGCGACGGCCATGACGATTCCGACCGCCAGGACGCCGAGAATCAGGCCGTTGAGGCCGGGATTGGCCATGAAGGCGCGCTGGATCTGCTCATGCAGGATGAAGGCGACGAAGCCCGCCAGCGCGAGAAAGACGCCCATGCGTATGAGAAAGATGCGCGGGCTGGTGAGCTCCGTGCGAACCTCGTCGGCCGCCATGTATTTCCCTCGATCCTCGCCCCGCCGCGCGGCAAGAATGCCATCAACGTCGGGTTGCTCGCAATGGCGGCGGGTTCACGCAGAGGTTGGGAGGGGCCGACGCGACTTCAAGCTTTGCGCAGGAGATCGCCGAGCGCGCGCTGGATCGTCTCGCCGCCGGCCAGAACTTCGCCCTTGGCCAGCATGTCCTGCCCGCCCGACATGTCGCTGACGAAGCCGCCGGCCTCGCGCACCAGCACGATGCCCGCCGCAATGTCCCAGGGCTGCAGGATGCGCTCCCAGTAGGCGTCGAAGCGGCCGGCCGCCGTATAGGCGAGATCGAGAGAGGCCGCGCCGAAGCGCCTGACGTTGGCGACGCGGGTCATGACGGCGGCCAGTTCCTGCCGGAAGCGCGGATGTTCCTTGGCCTTGCCGAGATGCGGCACGCCGGTGGCGATCAGGCTGTCGGCGAGGTCGCGGCGCTGCGCCACCCGCAGGCGGCGGTTGTTGAGCCAGGCGCCCTGGCCGCGCTCGGCGACGAACATGTCGTCGTCGGCGGGATTGTAGACGAGCCCGGCGACGAGCTGGCCCTCGCGCTCCAGCGCGATCGAAATGGCGAAGACGGGGATGCCGTGCAAAAAATTGGTCGTGCCGTCGAGCGGGTCGATGATCCAGGTGTGGCTCGTATCCGTCCCCTCGACGCGGCCGGATTCCTCCATGACGAAGCCGTAGCCGGGACGGGCCTTGGCCAGTTCCTCGAACAGGACCTTCTCGGCCTTGCGGTCGGCGGCGCTGACGAAATCGCCGGGGCCCTTGACCGACACCTGGAGATTGGCGACCTCGCCGAAATCGCGCTTCAGACCGCGCCCGGCCTTGAGGGCGGCGGCGGTCATGACGTTCATGAGGGCGGATCGGATCATGGGGCTCGCTTTCGGGAAGGGCGCTAGATGCCCGCCCGGGCCCGGCGGGTCAAGTTTTCCCGGCCAAGGCGACGGCTTTGCCGGCGCGGGCCGTCCGTGGCATGAAAGGCGACGGCGGGCGGATGATCCGCGACGAGGCGAGGCGGCGTGACGATCGGCAAACCCCTGAAGGCGGCCGCCGCGATCAGCCCCGCTCTGAGCGCCGCGGAAGACATGTTCGCGCACGCCGCCAGCGCGGCGAGCCGCAACCGCCGCCAGAAATGGGCCTTCATCCTGCTGACCCTGCTGATCGCGGTCGGCGGCGCCTTCCTCGCGCGGCAGTTCGTGGCCGAGCGCAATCTCGTCTTCGCGGTCGGGCACAAGGATTCGTCCAGCGATCTTTTCGCGCGCAGCCTGCAGGAGATCGTCTCGCACGGGCGCGGCGTGCGGATCGTCGTCAAGAATTTCGACAGCCCGACCGCGGCGGCCCAGCAATTCGCGCAGCGCCGCGCCGATCTGGCGATCATCCGGTCCGACACCCGCACCCCGCCGCGCGCGCGCGCCGTCGCGCTGCTCGAACATTCGATCCTTCTGATCGCCGTCCCGAAGAGCGCCGTGCCGAAGTCGATCTCGGCGCTCAAGGGCAAGAAGCTCGCGATCATCGCGAGCGACGCGCGCGATCTTGCGCTGGTGCGCGACGTTCTCTCCCGGTTCGACATTCCGGACTCCACCCCGATCGAGCAGCGCAAGCCCGAGGATTGGGCCGGCCTGTTCGAGCCCGGGGGGCCGGCCGCCGTCTTCTTCATGGCGCGCAAGTCCGGGCTCGCGGCCGACAGGTTCTGGCTCGGCAAGGGCCAGAAGCTGAACTTCAAGCTGATCGACCTCGAGGGCGCGAAGGGCATCGCCGACCGCATGCGGGGCGTGGAGAACGAGAAGATCGAGCCCGGCGAGATCGTGCCGTCGCCACAGGCGCCGGACGAGGAGACCGATACGATCGCGGTCGACGACATCCTGATCGCCCGGCCCGGCCTGCCGGACGCGGTCGGCCGCGCGCTCGTCGCCGCCGTGTTCGAGAACAAGGACCAACTCGCCGTTCCCGGCCGCTATGCGACCAACATCCAGCCGCCCGACACGGAAAAGGAGGCGGCCATCCTCGCGCACCCCGCCGCGGCCGCCTATTTCGAGGACCAGACGAAGACGTTCATGGACCGCTACAGCGACCTGCTGTTTATCGGATTGTGGATCGGCAGCCTCGTCGGCTCCGGCTTCCTCTGGCTCTATTCGCAATTCACGCGCGTGACGCCGATCGAGGCGGGACAACTCGCCGACGCCTTCCAGGAGCTCGCGGCGCGCGCGGGCGAGGCGAAGGACGAGGCGAGCCTCGCCGCCGTCGAGAGCGAAGTGAACGGCCTGCTTTCGCGAACGCTCGCGGGCGTGCGCGACGGATCGGTCGCCTACGACGGTTTCGAGGCGTTCCGGCTGACCTTCGATCTCGCGCGATCGGCCATCGCCGAGCGCAAGCGCGAGCTCGCGCATGCGGCGAGCTGAGGGGCGGACCGATCCGCCGGGGCGTGACGTCGCGGCGTTTCCGTCGCGACCGCCACGCGCTAGATTCGCCCCAGATTCGTCCCAGAGTCCTCCTGCCCCGCGAATTTCGGAGCCCCGATGAACAAGCCCGTGTCCGATCTGTCCGCCGATCACGCCATCAAGCTCGACCGGCTCGCCGAGACCGCCGTGCGCGTCGGCCTCAACCTGCGCAAGGGCCAGGAAGTGGTGATGACGGCGCCGGTCGAGGCGCTCGATCTCGCGCGTCGCGCGACCGAGCACGCCTATCGGGCCGGCGCCTCGCTGGTGACGGTCATTCTCGGCGACGAGCAGCAGACGCTGGCGCGGTACCGGCTGGCCGACGACGACACGTTCGACGCCGCGCCGGGCTGGCTCTACGCGGGCATGGCGCAGGCGTTCAAATCCGGGGCGGCGCGCCTGGCCATCTACGGCGAGGACCCGATGCTGCTCGCCGGACAGGATCCGGAGAAGGTCTCGCGCGCCAATCGGGCCCGCTCCAAGGCCTACAGCCCCGCGCTCGAACTGATCGCCGGCTTCGACATCAACTGGTCGATCCTCGGCGCGGCGACGCCGGCCTGGGCGCAGCGGGTTTTTCCGAACGACGCGCCCGACCGGGCGCTGGCGAAATTGTGGGACGCCATCTTTTCCGCCTCCCGCGTCACCGGCGCCGATCCCGCCGGCGAATGGGCTGCGCACAATGCGCGTCTCGCCGAGCGCACGGACGCGCTCAACGCGCGGCGCTTCCATGCGCTGCATTTCGCCGGGCCGGGCACGGACCTGACGGTCGGCCTGGCGGACGGGCACGAATGGGTCGGCGGCGCGTCGGAGGCGAAGAACGGCGTCGTCTGCAACGCGAACATTCCGACGGAGGAGGTCTTCACCACGCCGCATCGCGACCGCGTCTCGGGCCATGTGCGCGCCACCAAGCCGCTGTCCTACAACGGCGCGCTGATCGAGGATATCGAGGTGCGATTCGAGGGAAGCCGAATCGTCGATGCGCGCGCGCGGACGGGTCAGGACGTGCTGCGGCGCGTGCTGGAGACGGACGAAGGCGCGGCCAGGCTCGGCGAAGTCGCGCTCGTTCCCTATTCCTCGCCGATCTCCGCCAGCGGGCTCCTGTTCTACAACACGCTGTTCGACGAGAACGCCGCCAGCCACATCGCGCTCGGCCAGGCCTACAGCAAGTGTTTCGTGAACGGTGGCAAGATGAGCGAAGACGAATTGCGCGCGCGCGGCGCCAACCGTAGTCTTATCCATATCGACTGGATGATCGGCTCGGCGGAAATCGACGTCGACGGGCTGGATGCGACAGGACGCCGCACTCCGGTCATGCGCAAGGGCGAGTTCACGCTCTGAGAATTCCGCATTTGCGTCAACGACTTTTCGGTCGCCGTCGCGGCAGTCGCGGCGGCCCGCGTCGTTCGGTCGACCCGTCATGTCCTCGATTTTCTGAAAATTATCCCAATTGCCCGGCTTGTTTATTGTAGTCTTCTGCTATCGTGACGATTCAATACCGGTTCAACTGATTTTCCATCGGCTGTTCGATGAGTTCTTCCCCCAATCGCCTATTGTTGCTGGGCCTGATCCAAGATTTGCAGAAACAGGCCGTGGCGCTCGGCCTCTCCAGAACGGCCGCGGCGCTCGAAGTGACCGGCCATGTCGCGACCGAAGAGGTCGCCGACAGCGCGCCGCCGGCTCTCGGTGAGCCGCTGGCCGCGGCCGAGGACGACGAGAGCGGCGCGGACTGATCCGACGTCAGCGGCCCGCATTCAGCGCGTGGGACGCCGCCGCCGCGCCCGCGCGCCGTCCGGTCGCGAAACAGGCCTGCAGCAGGTAACCGCCGGTCGGCGCGTCCCAGTCCAGCATTTCGCCGGCGACGAACAGGCCCGGCAGTCCGGTCAGCATCAGGCCGTCGTCGACCTCGCCGAGCGCGATCCCGCCGGCCGACGAGATCGCGCGGTCGAGGCCGGCGACGCCGGACGCCGGCAGAGCGCAGGCCTTGACCAGGCTCGCCAGCGCGGCGGGGTCGCGCGCGGCGGCGGCGGGGTCGCTTTCGCGGAGCAGGGCGGCGGCGAGCGGCCCGAGCCCGGTCGCCTTGCGCAGGGCGTTGGCGAAACTGTCCTTGGCGCGCCGCCCCGCGAGGCGCGCGGCGAGGGCGCCGGCGTCCTTGTCGGGCTTGAGGTCGATCGCCAGCGCGGCGGGCCGGCCGGCGCGCAGATCCGCGCCGATCGCCTCCGACAAAGCATAGACCGGCCCGCCTTCGAGCCCGCGCCGGGTGACGACGGCCTCGCCGGCGACCGTCCTGTCTCGACAGGAAAAGCGCGCGGTCTTGATCGCCTGCCCCTCGAACCGCGCCCGGAACGACTCCGACCAGGCGATCTCGATGCCGCAATTGGATGGACGGAAGGGCGCGATCGCCACGCCGCGCCGCGCGAGCAGGGCGGTCCATCCGCCATCCGAACCGAGGCGCGGCCAACTCGCCCCGCCCAGCGCGAGGATCGTGGCCTCAGCGGCGAGCGTGTCGCGACGGCCGTCGCTCTCGACGACCGGCGCGTGCGTTCCGGCGAGATCGACCAGTTTCGCCCGGGTCCGCAGTTCGACGCCGTCCTGCGCGAGCCGCGCGAGCCAGGCGCGCAGGAGCGGGGAGGCCTTCATCGCCTTCGGAAAGATCCGGCCGCTCGAGCCGACGAAGGTCTCGACGCCGAGCTCCGCGCAGAAATCCCGCAGGTCGGCCGGCGAGAACGCCTGCAGCATCGGCGTCATCCACGCGGCCGCCGCGCCATAGCGCGCGACGAAGCGGCCGATGTCTTCCGAATGCGTGATGTTGAGGCCGCTGCGGCCGGCCATCAGGAATTTGCGCCCGGGCGTCGGCATGGCCTCGCAGATCGTGACCGCGCAGCCGGCGCGCGCGGCGGTCTCGGCGGCCATCAGGCCGGCCGGGCCTGCGCCGATCACGACGATTCGGGGTTTTTCGCGCGCCATCGGCTCATGGACCATGCGGGCGGCCCCGACCGCAAGCGATTGCGGCGGCGGCCCGGCCCGTCTATCTGCAGGCGATGAACGATCAAGCAACCCGACACGCCTTCGTCGTCGGTCCGGAGGAGGCCGGCCGGCTCGACCGCTTCCTGGCGGAGCGGCCGGACCTCGCGTCGGCGGCGATCTCGCGGACGCGGGTGAAGGCGCTGATCGAGACGGGCCACGTGCGGATCGACGGCGCGGTCGCGGGCAATCCTTCCGCCAAGGTCGCGGCGGGCGCCTCGGTCGAGATCGACATTCCGGCCGCGGCCCCCGCCCAGCCGCAAGCGGAGGACATCCCGCTCGACGTCGTCTACGAGGACGACCAGATCATCGTCATCGACAAGCCGGCGGGGCTGGTCGTGCATCCCGCGGCCGGCCACGAGGCGGGCACGCTGGTCAATGCGCTGATCGCCCATTGCGGCGCGAGCCTGTCGGGCGTCGGCGGGGTGAAGCGGCCGGGCATCGTGCACCGGCTGGACAAGGACACGTCCGGCCTGCTGGTGGTCGCCAAGACCGATCGGGCGCATCGCCGGCTCGCCGACCTTTTCGCCGACCACGGCCGCACCATGCCCTTCCTGCGGGAATATCTGGCGATCGTCTGGGGCGCGCCGGAACGCCGGACCGGCTTGGTGGACGCCCCGATCGGCCGCCATCCGACGCAGCGCGAGAAGATGACGGTGCTGCGCGGCGACCGCGGCAAGGAGGCGGTGACGCACTGGCGCGTGCTGGAGACTTACGGGGCGGACAAGGCCGGCCGGCCCGTCGCCGCGCTTCTCGCCTGCCAGTTGGAGACCGGGCGCACGCACCAGATCCGGGCGCACATGGCCCATATGGGCCATCCGCTGGTCGGCGATCCCGTCTACGCCACGGGTTTCCGCACCAAGGAGAAGCTTCTGCCCGAGGCGGCCCGCGCCGCCGTCGCCGCGCTCGGCCGGCAGGCGCTGCACGCCGCCCGTCTCGAATTTCCGCATCCGGTCAGCCGGGAAGACCTCGCCTTCGAAAGCCCGGCGCCAGCCGACTTCGCCAAAGTGGCCGACGCCCTCTCGGAACTGGGCGGCGAGCCGGCGCGTTAGGGCCTGAACCGACCAATATTACGGATATTTAACGCAATCTTGACCGGGCGCTCGGCGTTCCGCCCTCTTTCGGCCACGGTCCGACAGCCCTATATCTGCGAGTTGCGGTCGGCGTGTTCGCGGCCGCCCAATGGCCTGCCGGACACGGGGGCCCCGGAGGAAAAGATGGCTGCTGCCCTTCCCATGATCGCCAGCGAAAGCGGGCTGTCGCGTTATCTGACGGAAAT
This sequence comes from Rhodoblastus sp., assembly GCA_039808645.1. GTDB lineage: Bacteria > Pseudomonadota > Alphaproteobacteria > Rhizobiales > Beijerinckiaceae > JAJXWB01. Next base: position 15,421 of record JBDHTL010000005.1, read on the forward strand.
CCGGAAATTTCCGCTCCTGGAGCCGGAGCAGGAATACATGCTCGCCAAGCGGTGGCGCGAGCACGAGGATTCCGAGGCCGCCCACAAGCTCGTAACGTCCCACCTGCGCCTCGTCGCCAAGATCGCCATGGGCTATCGCGGCTACGGCCTGCCGATCGGCGAGGTCGTGTCCGAGGGCAATGTCGGCCTGATGCAGGCGGTGAAGCGCTTCGAGCCCGACAAGGGCTTTCGGCTGGCCACCTACGCCATGTGGTGGATCCGCGCCGCCATTCAAGAGTACATCCTGCGGTCGTGGTCGCTCGTGAAGATGGGCACGACCGCGAACCAGAAGAAATTGTTCTTCAACCTGCGCAAGGCCAAGAGCCAGATCTCCGCGCTCGAGGAAGGCGATCTTCGCCCCGAGAACGTCAAGGCGATCGCCCACAAGCTCGGCGTCAGCGAGCAGGAAGTGATCGACATGAACCGCCGTCTCGGCGGCGACGCGTCGCTCAATTCCCCGCTGCGCTCGGACGGCGAGGCCGAATGGCAGGACTGGCTGGTCGACGACAGCGCCAGCCAGGAGACGGTGCTGGCCGAACACGAGGAGAGCGACAACCGGCTCGCCGCGCTGCGCGGCGCGCTGGACGTGCTCAACGAGCGCGAGCGTCGCATCTTCGAGGCGCGGCGCCTGCGCGACGAGCCGCTGACGCTGGAGGAATTGTCGACCGAGTTCGGCGTGTCGCGCGAGCGCGTACGCCAGATCGAGGTCCGCGCCTTCGAGAAGGTGCAGGCAGCCGTCCGCGAGGGCGTCGCGAAGCGCGAGCGCGCGCCGGCGTCGCTCGCCGCGCCCAAGCCGCGGCTCGAGGCGCACGTGCGCTGAGCGGCGCGCGGCCGAAACGAGAAAGGCGACGCGCGGGCGTCGCCTTTTTTTTGGTCTGCGATCCCGGATCGTTCACGCCGCCGTCCTGTCGCCCGCCGGCCGCCGGGCGAAGACGCGCCCGAACAGGCGGCCGAGGCCGCGCCCGCCGGGCCGGCCGGCGGTTTCGGAAATGATCGCGGCTCCGTTGTCGGCGCGCTCCAGCACGATCTTGCGATTGTGGTATTTCTCGAGGCCGGGCCGATGCGCGACGTGCAGCAGCGTCGACCCGCCGAGGCGCTCGACGACCAGTTCCATCATCCGCGCCTGCGTCAGTTCGTCGAGCGCCGAGGTCGCCTCGTCCATGATGATGATGTCCGGCTTCTTCAGCAGGATGCGGGCGAAAGCGATGCGCTGCAATTCGCCGCCCGACAGAACGGTGGACCAGGCGTCCTCCTCGTCCAGTCGCGGCGTGAGATGTTCGAGCCCGCATTCGGCCAGCACCTTTTCGATCTCGCCGGATTCGACCGGCGCGTCGGAGGCCGGATAGTCGATCGCGTTGCGCAACGTGCCGAGCGGCATGTACGGGCGCTGCGGCAGAAAGGCGATCGACGCGTCGTCGGGTCGTTGGATGCGGCCGCTGCCCCACGGCCACAGGCCGGCGATGGCGCGGATCAGCGTGCTCTTGCCGCTGCCCGAGGCGCCCGTCACCAGGACCTTGTCGCCGCGCGCGAAATGCGCCTCGGATTCGGCGAGCATGCCGACGCCGCTCACCTGCGAGATCGTCAGGTCGCGAATGTGGAAGTCGCCGTCGGGACTGTCTTCGAGCACGATCGTCTGGCGGCCGCGCGCGTCGGCGGACGCATCGAGTTCGTCGAAGGCGCGGTCGAGTTCGGCGACGCGGCGCGCCGAGGCCGACCAGTTGGCGAGGTTGTAGGCGTTGTCGGCGAGCCAGTTGAGCGCGGTCTGCACCTGCCCGAACGCCGCCGCCGCCTGCATGAGATCGCCGAGCGACATTTCGCCGGACATGAATTTCGGCGTGCAGAGAATGAGCGGCACGACGGGCGCGATCACGTTGTTGCCGCTCGACAGGAACATCATGCGGGTCTGCCGGCCGATCACGCCGATCCAGCGCTTGGCCAGCCCGGCGAAGGAATTCGAGATCAGGCCGCGCTCGTCGTCGTCGCCGCCGATCAGCGCGATCGTCTCGGCGTTCTCGCGCGTGCGCGTCAGCGTGTAGCGGAAATCGCCCTCGCCCTCGGCCTTGCGCGCGACGGCGCTGACCAGCGGCCGGCCGAGGAGGAACATGCCGAACGAGGTCATGCCCGTATAGATGACGACGGCGATGACGAGATAGCCTGGGATCGTCACGCCGCCGACGGTCAGCGATCCGCCGACGCTCCACAGCACGACCATGAAGGAGGCCGAAAGAATGATCGTGTTGAGGACGCCGCCGGCGATGTCGACGAACAATTCGATGGAAATCCGGCCGTCTTCCGCGATCCGCGCCTCGGGATTGTCGATCGTCTTGAGAATGGTGAACTGGTAGAAGCGCCGCTCGCCGAGCCAGCGGGCGACCAGCGTCTCGGTCAGCCATTGCCGCCAGCGCAATTGCAGGCGCATCCGCGACTGGATCAGCAGGACCGCGACGATCGCGGTGGCGAGCGCAAGGCCGGCCGCGGCCGCCACGCTCAGCTGGATGACGTGGACGTCCTTGGCCTGCAGAGCGTCGAAGAAATATTTGTTCCAGCGGGTGACCGCGACCTGCAGCCCCATGCCGGCGAACAGACAGGCCAGAAAAGACAGGGAGAGAAACCATGCCTTGCCGGCGCTCTCGCCGCGCCAGAACCCGAACGCCAGCCGATAGAATCTCATCTCGTTCCCTTCGCGAAACAGCAAGGCTTCAGCAGCGCAACGTATGCGCCGAGGCTTGGTTCCACGTCGGAAAAGGAGCGCTTACTTCTGCTGCGCCCAGACGCTCAGCGCGTCGTTGACGACACGATCGCCCGAGGCGCCCTTCTCGAGGCTGAACTTGGCGATGCGCCCGTTGGTCAGCGCCAGCGGCACGTCCAGCCAGCCGCGGGACTTCAGGAGGTCCATGTTGCGGGCCTCCATGTCGCCGCGCTGCAGGCCGACAAGATAGTAGGTCTCGGTGATCGGCACGGGCACGCCGGCGAGCGCGTCGCCGTTGGCCATGTCCTCGCGCCGCATCTGCACGGCGCCGATCTGCTTCACGCCGGGGATCGCGCTGCCGGGCTGCAGGGCGAAGCGGATTTCGATCGTATGCGAGGCGTTGAGCGAGGGATCGGTGTTCTTCTGGAGGTCGATGGTCATGCGGACCTTGGCCTCGGGAATCTCGACTTCGGCGTGCACGGCGGTGCCGAGCGGCTGGCCCGGCCCGCCGGGAACGTTGTCGAGCCGCCAGACGACGGAGCCGATGTAGGTCTTGACCTTCTCGGGCGTCTCCGGCGCCTCCAGCAGCAGGGCGGCGCGATGGGCGACCGGGAGCGGCGGCTGGCTCGGCGCGGGCGTCGCCGGCGCGGTGCGCGTGTCGGTCTTTTCAGCCGGCGCGGCCGGCGTCTCGCCGCCGACGCGGCCGGCGATCTTGCCGGAGGGCTGCTCGGCGGGCGCGGTCGGGGCAGGTCGCAGTTTCGCGAGATCCTCGGGCCGGCCCTTCAGCTTGATCGCCAGGCCCGCGATCAGCAGGACGACGCCGACGACCACGCCGCCGACGATCCACAGGCGGTTGCCCCGGCCGTTCTGGGGCGCGGGACCGGGCGCGGCCGGACGCGGCGCCTCGCGTGGACGCGGCGGCTTCAGGGACGGCGGCGTCTCGAGTTCGGTATCGGCGGCGGCCGCATCCTCGGCCTTGAGCGCCTTCTCCTGCTCGGCCGTCTCCTGCTCGGCCTTTCTGACCGCCTTCTCCGCTTCGGCCGCTTCGGGCGCGCGGAAGGAGAAAGGCCTGGGCGGAACCGGCGGAACGGCGGCGGCGGGTTTGGTTGCGTCCGCAGCCTGGGCCGGCGGTTTTGGCGCGGACGGATGCGGCAGGGCCGGCTTGGCGGGGGCCGGCGCAGGAGATTGGAGCTTGGGCGGCTCGGGCTTGGAGGCGTCAGCCTTGCGCGCGTCAGCCTTGGGAGCGTCCGGTTTGGGCGCGGGCGGCGCGGCGCCAGGCGCCTTGGCGGCTTCGGCCGCGGCCTTGCCGGCGATTTCGGCCTCGATCCGGGCGATCGCCTCGTCGAGCGCGTCTGTCTCGCGGGCGATGTCGGCTTCCGCGATCGGCGGCTGGATCGCCTGCAACTGGCCGATCAACGCCTTGCGGGCGCGCTCGTAGATCGCGCGGCGCGTCTCGGCGCTGGAGTCGGAGAGCGCTCCGACCGCGCGCGACAGAAGGGGATAGTAATCGGCCATCCGCGCTTAAGACCATTCCCGCCGTTATGCGTCAATCCTGAAACGGGTTGTGCACCAGTATGGTATCGTCGCGCTCGGGACTTGTCGAAAGCAGCGCGACGGGCGCCTCGATCAATTCCTCGATGCGCCGGACGTATTTGATCGCCTGCGCCGGCAGGTCCGCCCAGGACCTCGCGCCGCCGGTCGCGCCGCGCCAGCCCTCGATCTCCTCGTAGACGGGCTGGATGCGAGCCTGCGCCGATTGCGAGGCAGGCAGCCGGTCGACCGGCTTGCCGTCCAGCGTATAATGCGTGCAGACCTTGATCGTTTCGAATCCGTCGAGAATATCGAGCTTGGTCAGGGCGATGCCGTCGATGCCGGAGGTCTTCACGACCTGGCGCGTCAGCACCGCGTCGAACCAGCCGCAGCGGCGCGGGCGGCCGGTGTTGGTGCCGAATTCGCGGCCGCGCTCGCCGATCAGGCGGCCGGTATCGTCGTGCAGTTCGGTCGGGAAGGGCCCGCCGCCCACGCGCGTCGTATAGGCCTTGGCTATGCCCAGCACATAGCCGATCGCGCGCGGCCCCATGCCCGAGCCCGCGGCCGCATTGGCCGCGACCGTGTTCGACGATGTGACGAAGGGATAGGTGCCGTGGTCGACGTCGAGCAGCGCGCCCTGCGCGCCCTCGAACAGGATCCGTTTTCCCGCGCGCCGGGCGGCGGCGAGCGTTTCCCAGACCGGGTCGATGTAGGGCAGCACGTCGCCGGCGACGCTCAGCAGTTCGTCGCGGATCGCGGCGCTCCCGATCTCGGGCAGGCCGAGGCCGCGGCGCAGCGGATTGTGGTGGGCGAGCAGGCGAGCGATCTTGTCGTCGAGCGTGTCCGGCTCGGCGAGATCGGTCAGGCGGATGGCGCGGCGGCCGACCTTGTCCTCGTAGGCCGGGCCGATGCCGCGCTTGGTCGTGCCGATCTTCACGCCTTCGGTGGAGGCCTCCTCGCGGTGGCCGTCCAGCTCGCGATGGATCGACAGGATGAGCGGGACATTGTCGGCGATCTTGAGATTGTCGGGGCCGACATGCACGCCCTGCGCGCGCAGCTTGCGGATTTCCTCGACGAGGTGATGCGGATCGACCACGACGCCGTTGCCGATGACCGAGAGCTTGCCCTCGCGCACGATGCCGGAGGGAAGCAGCGCCAGCTTGTAGGTCACGCCGTCGATGACCAGCGTATGGCCGGCATTGTGGCCGCCCTGGAACCGCACCACGACGTCGGCCTCGACCGACAGCCAGTCGACGATCTTGCCCTTGCCCTCGTCGCCCCACTGGGCGCCGACCACAACCACGTTCGCCATAGTCTGCGCTTTCTCCGCACTCGCTCAATCAGGCGCGCAAAACAAAACCCCGGCGCAAGGGCCGGGGTCCGTTGCGGGCGTCCCATAGCGGAAAAATGCGTGGCGGGGAAGGGGATTGCGCGTCCGGCGGCGCCGCCTGCGCGAATCTGCCCACGCGCGAGGCCGCAAAGCCCAGTTTTCGAGCGCGGGCGCCCCTGGATTGAGCCGCCCACGAGAGACCGGCGTGGGAACCACATGGTATGGTCTTTGCGTTTTGGACATCGGGCATGGTCCGATTGCGGGCGCGGCGGGGCAGACAAGTTTGAGCGACAAGGTTTTCTTCGACGAGATGGGGACCGGCGCGGCGCCGCGCGACGTCTATGCGCGGCTCGCGCGCTGGCTGCAGGACACGCCGCCCGAGATTCTGGCCTCGCGCCGCGCCCAGGCCGAGCTTCTGTTCCGGCGCATCGGCATCACCTTCGCCGTCTACGGCGACAAGGACGCCGCCGAGCGGCTCATCCCCTTCGACATCATCCCCCGCCTCTTCGCCCGCAGCGAATGGAGCCGGCTCGAACAGGGATTGTTCCAGCGCGTGAAGGCGCTGAACATGTTCCTGACCGACGTCTACGGCAAACAGGAAATACTCGCCGCCGGAATCGTCCCGCGCGACCTGGTGCTGCGCAACCCGGGCTACCGGCCCGAAATGGCCGGCTGGCGCGCGCCGCACGACGTATGGGTGCACATTGCCGGCATCGACGTGATCCGCGTCGACGACCACGACTTCTACGTTCTCGAAGACAACGCCCGCACGCCGTCCGGCGTTTCCTACATGCTGGAGAATCGCGAGGCGATGCTGCGGCTGTTCCCGGACCTGTTCGTCGACCATCGCGTGGCGCCGGTCGACGATTATCCCGACCGTCTCCTGACCACGCTGCGCTCGGTGGCGCCGCTTTCCGCGCCGGCCGAGCCGACCGTCGTGGTGCTGACGCCCGGCCAGTACAATTCGGCCTATTACGAGCATTCGTTCCTGGCCGACAAGCTCGGCGTCGAACTGGTCGAAGGCTCCGATCTCTTCGTGCGCGACAATGTCGTGTACATGCGCACGACGACCGGCCCGCAGCGCGTCGACGTGATCTATCGCCGCATCGACGACGAATTTCTCGATCCGCTCGCCTTCCGGCCGGATTCGGTTCTCGGCGTCGCCGGCCTGCTGTCGGCCTACCAGGCCGGCAATGTCACGCTGGCCAACGCCATCGGCACGGGCGTCTCGGACGACAAGGCGATCTACACCTACATGCCGGAGATCATTCGCTTCTACACGGGCGAGGAGCCGATCCTGAAGAACGTGCCGACCTGGCGCTGCCGCGAGCCGGAGGCGCTCGCCCATGTGCTCGATCGCCTGCCCGAACTCGTCGTGAAGGAAGTGAACGGTTCGGGCGGCTACGGCATGCTGGTGGGCCCGCACGCCAGCAAGAACGCGATCGCGGAATTCCGCGCCAAGCTGAAGCACGATCCCGCCAATTTCATCGCGCAGCCGACGCTCTCGCTCTCGACATGCCCCGTGGCCGTCGAGACGGGCGTGGCGCCGCGCCATGTCGACCTTCGTCCCTTCGTCCTGTCGGGCGCAAACGGCATGGCGAGCCTGACGCCGGGCGGGCTGACGCGCGTGGCGATGAAGGAGGGCTCGCTGGTGGTCAATTCCAGCCAGGGCGGCGGCACCAAGGACACCTGGGTGATCGACGATGCGTGAGGCTCCCGTCTCTCGCCCGCGCATGTTTGCCGATGTGCCTGAAACGATGGCGCGCGCCTGCGGGGCGCCTGCAAGCGAGACGCTTCTTCCCTCCTCCCGCAAGTTCATGCAAGGCAATTCCTGATGCTCGCGCGCACCGCCGACAATCTCTACTGGTTCGCGCGCTACGTGGAGCGCGCCGATCATGTCGCGCGCATCATCGAGGCGACCTCGCGCCTGGCCGCGCTGCCGCGCGCCTATGGCGGGGCGACCTCGGAATGGGAAAGCGCGCTCATCTCCTCGGGCGTGATCGAACGGTTCGCCGAGACGGGGCGCGAGATCGACGAGGCCAACGCCATCGCCTTTCTCGTGGTCGACACGGACAATCCCTCCTCGATCCATCGCTGCATGGAGGCGGCGCGCCGCAATGCGCGCGCCGTGCGCACGGCGCTGACGATCGAGACATGGGAAGCGGTCAACGCCGCCTGGCTCGAGCTGCTGCGCTACGAGCGCGAGCGCGCCAAGGGCAAGGCGCTGGACCGCGACGATCTCGGGCGATTCCTGGCGCTGGTGAAGAAGATGGCGCTCGACGTCGACGGCTCGGCCTATCGCATGATGCTGCGCAACGAAGCCTTCTACTTCATGCGGCTCGGCCATTTCGTCGAACGCGCCGACAATACGGCGCGGCTGCTCGACGTGAAATATCACGTGCTGCTGCCCGACAGCGAAACGGTCGGCGGCTCGCTCGATTATTTCCAATGGTCGGCCATCCTTCGCGCAGTATCCGCCAATACGGCGTATCATTGGGTCTATCGCCAGAGCGTGAAGCCCTGGCTCGTCGCCGATCTCCTGATCCTCAAGCCGGACATGCCGCGCTCGCTGATCGCGTGCTACGAGAATATCGTGCGCTGGCTCGATCTGCTCGCGCGCGACTACGGCCGGCAGGGCAAGGCGCAGCGCCTCGCGCATTCCATTCTGGCCAAGCTGCAGGCGGCGGACCTGAAGTCCATCTTTCAGAGCGGGTTGCACGAATTCATCGAAGGCTTCATCGCCGACAACGACCGGCTCGACATTGTCATGGCGGAACAATATCTGGTTCATTGAATCATGAGAATTTCCATCCGCCACGTCATCCTGCAGGAATTCGCGCCGCCCGCGCGCTCGGTCATCCAGTCGATGCGCCTCAGGCCGCGCGCCTGCGAGAGTCAGCATGTCATGTCGTGGTCGATCGAGTCCGACGTCGATTGCCAGGTGCGCGAGCAGCAGGACGCCTTCGGCAATTTCGTGCAGACGCTCGACGCCGACGGACCCCTGCAAAGACTGACCGTGACGGCGCGCGGAGAGATCGACACGTTCGATACGGCGGGCGTGCTGCGCGGCGAGACGGAGCGTTTCTCGCCTGAGGTCTATCTGCGCGACACCGATCTGACGGATTGCGATCCCGCGCTGCGCAAATTCGCGCGCGAAGCGGCCAAGGGCGCGCGGAGCGATCTCGACCGGCCGCATTTCCTGATGCGCGCGGTGAACGAGACGATCGCTTTCGAAGCCGGGCGGGCAGAGCCCGTCTCCGCGATCGAGGCGTTCAAGGCGAAGAAGGGCGCGAGCTGCGAGATCGCGCATGTCTTCATCGCGGCGGCGCGTTCGCTTGGCGTTCCCGCGCGCTTCGTCAGCGGCTATCTGGCGAGCGAATCCGACGGCGCGGAGCGCGCGGCGGACGAGAGCGACCTGCGCGGCTGGGCCGAGGCCTATGTCGAAGGGCTCGGCTGGATCGGCTTCGATCCTTCCATCTGCCTGTGCATGCACGACGGCCATGTGCGCCTGGCCGCCGCGCTCGACTGGCTGGGCGCGGCGCCGCTGCGTGTCTCGCCGCTGTCGCGCGCCACATGCCACATGGAGGCGCGGGCCTCGATCGGACAGGGACAGTCGCAGCGGCAATCCTAGAGCATTCGGCGCGTGCGGCGAGGTTTCCGGTCGATAATGTGACGCCCGAAGCCATTGACCTTGGCGTGCGCGCCTTACATCGTGGCGCGATGGAAACCTGCATCTTTCCGAAAGCCGCCGTCGCCGCGCCGCATGTCGACGCGACGCGCGCCGGCACGGCCGTGCTCGCCGAAGGCGGCAATGCGATCGAGGCCATGCTCGCCATGGCTGCGACCATCGCGGTCGTCTACCCGCACATGAACGGGATCGGCGGCGACGGCTTCTGGACGATCCGCGAGCCGGGCGGCCGCGTGCGCGTGATCGAGGCCTGCGGCTACGCGGGCGCGCAAGCGACGATCGCATCCTATCGCGACGCGGGCCATGACATCATCCCGCGCCGCGGCCCGCTGGCGGCGCTGACCGTTCCCGGCGCCGTCGGCGGATGGGTTTTGGCGCACGACTTGTCGAAGGCGATCGGCGGCAGGCTGCCCGTGCGCGCGCTGCTGCACGACGCGGTCGCGAAAGCGCGCAACTATCGTCAATCGAAATCGGAAGCGCGCTACCGGCATCGCGAGGCGGAAGCGCTATACGCCGCGCCGGGCTTTGCGCGGCAGTTCTGCGTCGACGGCAGGATTCCGCAGGCCGGCGACGCGCGAAAGAACGAGAGTCTCGGCGATACGCTGGCGCAACTGGCCGATGCGGGCTTCGACGATTTCTATCGCGGCGACGTGGCGCGCGAAATCGCCGCCGATCTCGACCGTATAGGCGCGCCAGTCGTGCGCGAGGACCTCGCGCGCTTTTCCGCCGTGTTGCGCGATCCGCTGCGGCTCGATCTGCCAGGCCGCACGCTCGTCAACACGCCGCCGCCGACAGTCGGCCTGATCGCGCTGGTCACGCTCGGCCTATTCGAACGCCTGGGCGCCGAACGCACGGAAACCTTCGCGCATATCCACGGGCTGGTCGAAGGCTCGAAACGCGCGCTGGCCTTGCGTGAAAACGCCTGCGTCGATTTCGATTTTCCGCGGCCCGATCCGGCGTCGTTTCTGTCGGCGGAATTTCTGGAGCGCGAGGCCGCGAAGATCGACATGCAGCGCGCGGCGCCCTGGCCGCTCGCGCCGGAAGAAGGCGACACGATCTGGATGGGCGCGATCGACGGAGACGGGCTCAGCGTTTCCTACATCCAGTCGCTGTTCTGGGAATACGGTTCGGGCTGCGTTCTGCCGTCGACCGGCATATTGCTGCAGAATCGCGGCGTGTCGTTCTCGCTCGACGCCGCCCATCCCAATGCGCTCGCGCCGGGCAAGAAGCCGATGCATACGCTGAACGCGCCGCTCTGCGTTTTCAGCGACGGGCGCGTGATGAGCTACGGGTCGATGGGCGGCGACGGGCAGCCGCAATTCCAGGCGCAGGTTCTTTCGCGCTATCTGCTGACCGGCGATGTCGCGGGCGCCATCGACGCGCCGCGCTTTCGCTTCGACAAGCGCTGGGGGGCGGCGCGCGCGACCCTGAAACTGGAGGATCGCTTCGACCCGTCGCTCGTGATGCAGCTCGAGAAGGCCGGGCACGAGATCGAGCGGACGGGCGAGAGCTATGGCGACCAGTTCGGTCATGCCGGCATGCTCGTGCGCCATCGCGACGGGCGCATCGAGGCGGCGCATGATCCGCGCAGCGACGGCGGCGCCGGGGGGATTTGAGGAGATGTCATTCCCGACGCGCGAAGCGCGATCGGGAATCCAGGCGCGAATGATGCTCGTTGCGCGACGCGTCTCTGGATTCCCGCGCCACGAAATCGGCTGTTGCCGACTTCGGTCGGACTTTCGCGGGAATGACAGTCCCGATTATTCAGCCGCGACCGGAATCGGCGTTTGCGGCGCGCGGAATTTTTCGAGCAGCTTGGCTTCTTCCGCTTTCGCCTTGGCGATGTGGCTCTCCTTCACGTGGCCGTAGCCCCTGATCTTCTCGGGGATCGAGGCGAGCTGCACGGCGAGCGGATGGATGGCGGCGTTCATGCCGGCTTCGAGTTCATCCAGCATCGTCTCGTAATCGGCGAGCAGGCGGCGTTCCTGGCGGCGCTCCGCCGTCTTGCCGAATATGTCGAGCGCGCCGCCGCGCAGGAATTTCAATCCGGCGAGCAGGCGATAGGCGCTCATCATCCACGGCCCGAAGGTCGTCTTGACCGCGACGCCGTTGGCGTCCTTGCGGCCGAGGATCGGCGGCGCGAGATGGAATTCGAGCTTGCCGACATTCTCGAAGGCGGCGTCGAGCTGGCGGCGGAACGAGCCGTCGGAATAGAGGCGCGCGACCTCGTATTCGTCCTTGATCGCCATCAGCTTGAACAGATAGCGCGCGACCGCCGTAGCGTAGTCCGTCTTGCCCGGCGCCTTGGCGTGCTCGGCCGCGAGCGCTTTTTCCACGCGCATCTTGTAGCGTTGCGCGTAGGCGACGTTCTGGTAGGCGGTGAGGTATTTCACGCGCCGCTCGATGATCTCGTCGAGCGATTTCGACATTTCGCGCGATTCCGTCGGCTTCAGCAGCGGCGCGACATAGGCCTCGAAGCCCTTGGCGTCGGCGGCGGCGCGACGGCCCCAGTGAAAAGCTTCGGTGTTCATCGCCACCGCCTCGCCGTTGAGGCGGATCGCCTCGAGGATCGAGGCTTCGCTCAGCGGCACGAAGCCGCGCTGCCAGGCGAAGCCCAGCATGAACATGTTGGCGCCGATCGAATTGCCGAGCAGCGCGGTCGCCGCGCCCGATGCGTCGACGAAACCGTGGTTCTCGCCGGCGGCGTCGCGGATCGCGGTCTTCACGCGCTCGCCCGGCAGCGAGAAATCGGCGATGCGCGTGATCTCGCCGGGATAGACTTCCGCCGAATTCACGAAGACGCCGGTCTGGCCCTTTTCAATTGCCGAGAGAACCTTCTTCGTGCCGGCGACGACGAGGTCGCAGCCGAGCGCGAGATCGGCCTCGCCTGCGGCGACGCGGATCGCGTGCACGTCCTCAGGTCGATTGGCGATCTTCACATGGCAATAGACGGCGCCGCCCTTCTGCGCGAGGCCGGCCATGTCGATGACGCCGACGCCCTTGCCTTCGAGATGCGCGGCCATGCCGAGGATGGCCGAGATCGTCACGACGCCGGTGCCGCCGACGCCCGAGACGAGGATGGAATAGGGCTGCGCGCCGATGGCCGGCAGTTTCGGCTCGGGCGGCGCGGCCAGCGCGGCGGAGGATTGCAGGTCGCGCGCCTTGGCCTTGCGCGGCTTGGCGCCGTGCACCGTCACGAAGGACGGGCAGAAGCCGTTGACGCAGGAAAAGTCCTTGTTGCACGAGGACTGGTCGATCTTGCGCTTGCGACCGAACTCGGTTTCGAGCGGCTGCACGGAAACGCAATTCGACTTCACGCCGCAATCGCCGCAGCCTTCGCAGACAAGCTCGTTGACGATGACGCGCTTGTCCGGATCGGGAAACGTGCCGCGCTTGCGGCGCCGGCGTTTCTCGGCGGCGCAGGTCTGGTCGTAGAGAAGGACGGTGGTTCCTTCGATCTCGGAGAGATCGCGCTGCACGCGGTCCAGTTCGTCGCGGTGATGGATCGTCATGCCCGCAGGCCAGTGCGAGCCGGAGGGATATTTGTAAGGCTCGTCGGTGACCAGCGCGATCTTCTTGACGCCTTCGGCCGCGACCTGCCGCGCGATCATGTCGACGGTCAGCCCGCCCTCGTGGCGCTGCCCGCCGGTCATGGCGACGGCGTCGTTGAACAGGATCTTGTAGGTTATGTTGGTCTTGCTATCGACCGCCCAGCGGATCGCCAGCACGCCGGAATGGTTGTAGGTGCCGTCGCCGAGATTCTGGAACACGTGCTTGCGCTTGGAGAAGGGCGCCTCGCCGATCCAGTTGGCGCCCTCGCCGCCCATATGGGTGAAGCCCTCGGTCGAGCGGTCCATCCATTGCGCCATGAAATGGCAGCCGATGCCGGCATAGGCGCGCATGCCCTGCGGCACGCGGGTCGAGGTGTTGTGCGGGCAGCCCGAGCAGAAATAGGGGATGCGGAAGGCGGCGTCCTTGGTGTCCGCCAGCATGGCCTGCGCCTGCTGCAGCGAGCGCAGCTTCTGCTCGACCTTCGGATCGGCCTTGAAGCGCAGGATGCGCTCGGCGATGGCGATGGCGATCTCGTTGGTGTCGAGCGCGCCCTTCACGGGGAAGAGCCAGTTGTTCTTCTCGTCCTTCTTGCCGACGACGACCGGCTGGTTCGGCGTGCCGAACAATTCCTCGCGCACCTGCACTTCGATCAGGGAGCGCTTCTCCTCGACGACGATGATCATGTCGAGGCCTTCGGCGAATTCCTTCAGCCCCTGCGGCTCGATCGGCCAGACGCAGCCGAGCTTGTAGAGGCGAATGCCGAGGTCGTTGGCCTTCACCTCGTCGATGCCGAGGTCATCGAAGGCCTGGCGCACGTCGAGGTACGACTTGCCCGAGGTGATGATGCCTATCTTCGGCGCCGGCCCGCCCGAGGTGACGATGCGGTTGACCTTGTTGGCGCGCAGGAAGGCGAGGATGGCGTCGCGCTTGTATTCCTGCAGGCGCGCTTCCTGGTCGAGAATGCCGTCGCGCGGACGGATGGAGAGGCCGCCGAGCGGCATCGTGAAGTCCGTGGGCGTGACGATCTCGACGCGGTCGAGCGAACCGTCGACCGAAGACGTCGATTCGATCGTGTCCTTCAGACACTTGATCCCGACCCAGACGCTTGCGTAGCGCGAGAGCGCGAAGCCGTAGATTCCGTAGTCGAGAATTTCCTGTACGCCGGCCGGCGCCATGATCGGCATCATCACGTCGACGAGATGAAAATCCGACTGGTGCGCGGTGGTGGAGGATTCGGCCGTATGGTCGTCGCCCATCAGCACCAGCGCGCCGCCGTTCTTCGACGTGCCCGCGAGATTGGCGTGACGGAAGACGTCGCCGGAACGGTCGACGCCCGGGCCCTTGCCGTACCAGATGCAGAAGACGCCGTCGTACTTGCCCTCGCCGCGCATCTCGGCCTGCTGCGCGCCCCAGACGGCGGTGGCGGCGAGGTCCTCGTTGAGGCCCGGCTGGAAGAGAATATCGTTCTTGTCGAACAGCTTCTTGGCCGAATGCATCTGCATGTCGACGGCGCCGAGCGGCGAGCCGCGATAGCCGGTAATGAATCCAGCCGTATTCAGGCCGGCGCGGCGGTCGCGCTCCTTCTGCATCAGCAGCAGGCGCACGATGGCCTGCGTGCCGGTAGAAAAGACCCTGGTCTTCGTCAGGTCGAACTTGTCGTCGAGAGAGACGCCGGAAAAGGCGGTCTGGTCGGCGCGACCTTCAAGGGGTTCGGCCATCGTCGTTCCTCCGGTCCGGCCGAAGCCGGCTACTTTGTTCTCAGGCATGTTAGCCCGCTTCCGACTTTAGAATATGTCAATGATACTGACCAAAATCAATCATCCGCTTCCAAATTCCGCCGCCTTCGCGGGGCATCGGAATTCACCCTGCAGAAGGTAGAGTTGTCGTCGACGAATCCGAGACCGAGCGCCGCCATGTCGTTTTGCAAATGTTTGATCGCAACGGCCGCCGCCACGCTTGCCTTCCTGGCGGCCGCGCCGGCCGTCGCGCACCCGCATGTCTGGGTTGCGGCGCGCGCGACCGTGCTGTTCGACAAGGACGGGCAGATCGCGGGCCTGCGCCACGTCTGGACGTTCGACGAAATGTATTCGGCCTTCGCCACGCAAGGGCTCGGCAAGGACGGCAAACCGCCGACGCGCGAGGAATTGCAGCCGCTCGCCCGGACCAATATCGAATCGCTGGCCGAGTTCGACTATTTCAGCTTCGCGCGCGAGGCGGGAAAGAAGCTCGCCTTCCATGAGCCGTCGGATTATTGGCTCGACGCCGACGAGAAGAAGGTCGTCTCGCTGCATTTCACCGTCCTGCTGAAAGAGCCGGTCGCCGCGAAGAAGCCCTTCTCGTTCCAGGTCTACGACCCGACCTATTTCGTCGCCTTCGGCTTCGAGAAGTCGGACCCGGTCGCGCTGAAGGATGCGCCTGCCGGCTGCTCGGCGAGCGTGATGGAGCCCGCGCCGCTGCTGGCGGCGGAGTCGCAGCGTTTGAGCCAGGCGGCGAGCGAGAATTTTTCGCCGGGCGGCGACCTGTCGGCGCGCCTTGCGCCGCGCGTGGTGGTGGCGTGTCCGTGAAAGGGCACCCGCAAGGCCCCCTCCCTAGCCCTCCCCCGATCGCTTCGGTCACGGGAGAAGGAACAGATTCACGACTGCACCACGAGGTTCAAGGACGGGCCGAGTCCATTCCCTCTCCCGCGCAGCGGGGGAGGGCCAGGGAGGGGGCGTTTGCCACGCTTGCCGCGCTGTTCGTGCTCCTCCTCCTCGCCACCCCCGCGCTCGCGCAGCGCAATCCTTTCGCGGTCGGCGCCAACGAGGGCGCGGCGGCGGCTGGCAATTCGCTCGTCGCCTGGATTCTCGCGCAACAATCACATTTCTACCGCGCGCTGACGGGCGCGGCCCGCGAGGCGAAATCCGGCATGACGGGTTTCTGGCTGCTCGCCGGCCTCTCCTTCGCCTATGGCGTGTTTCACGCGGCGGGGCCGGGCCACGGCAAGGCGGTGATGGCCTCCTACATGATCGCCAACGAACGCGCGCTGAAGCGTGGGCTCGTTCTCACTTTTCTCGCGGCTGTGCTGCAAGGCGTCGTGGCGATCGCCATCGTCGGCGTCGCCGCCCTCGTGTTCAACGCGACGTCGGCGCGCATGACGCAGGCGGCGCAGGCGATCGAATTGGCGAGCTATGCCGCGGTCGCCGGCCTCGGTCTCTATCTCGTCTGGACGAAGGGCGGCGCGCTCATGCGCGCGTTGCGGGCGCGGGCGCCGGCGCCGATCTTCGCCACGGCGGGCGCGCCGGCTTCGGGACGTTTCGTGTGCGATTCTGTCGAGCCCGGCCATATGCACACGGCCGATTGCGGACATTTCCATGCGCCCGATCCCGCCACGCTCGGCGATGATTTTTCCTGGAGCGCGGCGCTGGCGACGGTGGTTGCGGCCGGCGCGCGACCCTGTTCGGGCGCGATCCTCGTGCTGGTGTTCACGCTGGCCCAAGGCGCCTTTCTCGCCGGCGTCGGCGCGGTCGCGGCCATGTCGCTCGGCACGGCGGTGACGACCGGCGCGCTCGCCGCCATCGCCGTGCTCGCCAAGGGTCTCGCGCTGCGCCTTGCCGGCGGGGCGGAAGGACACGGCGTGTTGATCGCGCGCAGCGCGGAGTTTCTTGCCGCGCTGGTCGTGCTGGCGGTCGGCGTCGCGCTGCTCGGCGGCGCGTGGTCGGCGGGCGGGTTGGCTTAGAGCGCTTTTTCCGCCCCCAGCACGATCGGCCGGCCGTGCGGCGTCGCGCGCGCGGCGCGGTCCCAGGCGTCCTTCGTTTCGTGCAGAGCGGCGGCGTTCACCGCGCCCTTGGCGATCGCCAGCTTTTCGAGCGCCGCGAGCCAGTGCAGGTAATAGGTGTCGCCGAGATCGGGATCGCCCCTGCCTTGCGCCGCCTTGATTTCCGCGCCGATCGCTTCCGCCCATTCGCGCCAAGTGAACAGGCCCTTGTCGCGCAGATGCACGGCCATGGCGAAGGCCTGCGCCTCCCAGGGTTCGCGAAACAAAGGTTCGGATGCTTCGCGCGGAATGCCCGGCAGGATGGAGAGGTCAGGCGGGTTCAAGATAGGGCTCGAAGGCGTCGATGGAGACGGAATGGCGGGCATCCGCGTTCGGTCCCCACAATTCGCGCGCCGTGAAGCGCACGTTGTAGACCCATTGCGGATCGGGGCCGCGCGCATGCGCATTGGAATCGGGAAAGACGTGGCAGCCGCGGATCGTCTCGACCACGCCGACACGCCCGCGCGCATAGCGCGGCAGGCGCGTGTGCGTCGTCGGATGCATGTTTTTCGCGCGCACCTGCTGGCCGACGGCGAAGAGCGGCTGCGTGTTCGTGTCGCGCTCGGAGGGCCAGCCGCGCCGCAGCGCCGCGGCCGCGCCCGCCGCCTCGAACACGCGCTCGGGTTTTCGCGCCTCGCGCAGCGAGCGACCGGCGGCGATCTCGTCGCTCGCGACGAGCCTGTGTTGATCCAGAATCTTTTCGAGCGCGGCGAACCAGATCTCGTAATAGCTGCGCGTGAGATAGAACCGCGGATCGAGGGATTCTCGCGCGAAACGGCTGGCGTCGCCGCTCCACCAGCCAAGCGCCTGCGTGGCGATGACGTTGGCGAGCACGCGCGATTCCCAGCGCCCGTGAAAGACGGGTTCGTTCTGTTCCGCGACGACGGGGCCGAAACCCATCATGCCGCCGAGGTCCTGCGCGCCGTTCATGCGGTTTCGCCCGGCGCCGTCGCCAGCGCGACGCCGATCATGCTGTCGCGCGTGACGAGATCGGCGAGCCGTTCCTCGCTCCAGCCCTCCGTGCCCGCGGGCCGCATCGGCAGCACGAGGTAGCGCATTTCGGAAGTCGAATCCCAGACGCGAATCTCGACGTCCTCGGGCAGGGTTACGCCGAAATCGGCCAGCACGCCGCGCGGATCGATGACGGCGCGCGAGCGGTAGGGCGCGGACTTGTACCAGACCGGCGGCAGGCCGAGCACCGGCCACGGATAGCAGGAGCAGAGCGTGCACACGACCATGTTGTGCGTGCTCGCCGTGTTCTCGACGACGGCGATATGTTCGCCGCCGCGCCCGCCGTAGCCGAGTTCGGCGACCGCCTTCGCGCCGTCGGCAAGCAACCGCGCCTTGAAGGCGGGGTCGCTCCAGGCGCGGGCGACGACGCGCGCGCCATTGCGCGGGCCGACCCGCGTCTCGTAAGTGTCGACGATAACGTCGAGCGCCGCCGGATCAATCAGGCCCTTCTCCGCGAGCACGGTCTCGAGAGCGCGCACGCGCAGCGCGACGTCGGAGAGTTCCGAGAACGCGTGATCGTGATCGTGGTCGTGGTCGTCAGCGTGCGACATGACGCCACATTAGGGCCGGCTTTTCGGGGTGTCACGCCCCTCCCCGGCGGCCCGGAGAAAAGCCTGCTGCGTCAGGCGGCTCCCGGAGAAGCAATTTTTGACGGGGGCCTCATATTCGGAAAATTGAATTATTGACCTCTCGCACATGCGAAAGGCATATGAAACGAGAGTATGTAGCCGCCGTTCCGACGCGGCGACCGACGAGAGACAGCCGTATGACCCGTTCCGCCGCCGCCGCGAAGATCGATGCCGTCGTCCCGCAGCCGAAGAAATCGTCGGGCGCGTTCAATCGCGAGACGGTCACCTTCGTCCGCCAGTTCACCGATCGGCTGTTCACCTTCCGCACCACGCGCGATCCGGCCTTCCGATTCGAGAACGGGCAGTTCGTGATGATCGGGCTCGAGGTCGACGGCCGTCCGCTGCTGCGCGCCTATTCGATGGCGAGCGCCAATTACGAGGAAGAGCTCGAGTTCTATTCGATCAAGGTCGAAAACGGTCCGCTCACCTCGCGCCTCCAGCACGTCAAGGTCGGCGACAGCGTTCTCGTCGGCCGAAAGCCCACGGGCACGCTGGTGCAGTCGAGCCTGCTGCCCGGCAAGCGCCTCTATCTGCTTTCGACCGGCACGGGCGTCGCGCCCTTCGCCAGCGTCATCAAGGACCCCGACGTGTACGATCGCTACGAGAAGATCGTTCTCGTGCACGGCTGCCGGCAGATTTCCGAACTGGAATACGGCGCCGACATCGTGAAGGCGGCGCACGAAAGCGAATTCCTCGGCGAATATGCGCGCGAAAAACTCGTGCATTACCCGACCGTCACGCGCGAGCCCTATGTCAACAACGGGCGCATCACGGCGGCGATCGAGAGCGGCCGCCTGTTCGAGACGCTCGGCGTTCCCGCGCTCGATCCGGCGCACGACCGCGTGATGATCTGTGGCGGCCCGCAGGTGCTCGTCGATCTCCAGAACCTGCTCGATGCGCGCGGCTTCGAGGAAGGCACGGGCGGCAAGCCTGCGTCCTATGTGATCGAGAAGGCTTTCGCCGAGCGCTGATTGCCATGCCCGCGCAGTCGGGCATGCAGAACGTCGACCTTGAGCGATGTCGCTCTGGACTCCCCGCGCCACGAAGTCGGCGCCGGGAAGTCGGCTGTTGACGAATCCCTTGAATTTGCCGACTTCGGTCGGACTTGCGCGGGGATGACAACCGGCTAGGTCGGCGGCGCGTCCTGGCGGGTCTTCGCGGCCTCGTTGGCCGAGCGCAGGCCGGCGACCAGCGCGACGATCCCCAGAATCGCATGCGGCAGGACCGCGATATAGCGCGCGGGCTTGGCCAGCGGCTCGACCACGCCACGCAGCGAGGCGAAGGACAGGTAGAAGGTTCCGCGCGTCGCGCCCATGAAGGCGTCGACGGAGAGAAGCAGTCCGGCAGCGACGAGAAACAGATCGGACGCGCGCCGGCCCATGCGCGCGGCGATGAAGCCGAAAAGCGCGGCCGGCGCCTGGACCGAAGCCGTGTCGGCGTTCAGCCGCAGCGGCGCGCCGAAACCATTCTCGCCGGACAGGAAGCCGAGCGCGGCGAGGACCGCGAGGGCGGCGGCGAGGATGAAGGCCAGTCTACGCGAACCCGTCATGTCCGATCATCCCGCGTTGCGTCCCACAAATTGCGCTCCAGGGCGCTAGTGGATAGACAAGCGATCGAGAGAAAGCAAAGGCGCGGACGCGCGCTGCGACGAGCGCTGTTCGGGAGGAGCCGCCATGACCGACCAAGCCCCGCTGAAGGCGGCGGATATTTTCGATCTCCGCGGCGAGGTCGCGCTGGTGACGGGCGCGTCCTCCGGTCTCGGCAAGCGTTTCGCGCGCGTGCTGGCGGCCAATGGCGCGGCGGTGGCGCTCGTCGCGCGGCGCAAGGACCGGCTCGAAGCGCTGGCGCAGGAGATCAATGCCGGCGGGGGCAAGGCCATCGCGATCGAGGCCGACGTCGGCGACGAGGCGCAGATGAGCCGGGCGTTCGACGCGGCCGAAGCGCAGTTCGGCACGGTGACGATCCTCGTCAACAACGCCGGCATATCGCGCGCCGGCCGCCTGATCGACGGCGATGTCGTGGGCTGGCGCGAGACGATGGAAATCAACGTCGAGGCCGTGCGCGCCAACGCCGTCGAGGCCGCGCAGCGCATGATCAAGGCCGGCAGGGGCGGCGCGATCGTCAACCTCGCCTCCATTCTCTCGTTCGGCGTCGGCCGGTCGAACGGCGCCTATGCCGTGTCGAAGGCCGCCGTCATGCAGCTCACCAAGGTTCTCGGCTTCGAATTCGCGCGGCACGGCATTCGCGCCAATGCGCTGGCGCCGGGCTATTTCGCGACGGAGATGAATTCGGACTGGCTGGCCGGCGGCGGCTCGGACATGACGAAACACATTCCGATGCGCCGCTTCGGCGCCGAGGGCGAATTGGACGGCGCGCTGCTGCTGCTTGCCGCGCCGCGCGCAGGCGCTTACATCACCGGCGCGACCTATGCGGTCGACGGCGGGCACACGCTGCAGATCGCGGGCGTCTGAATGCTCCATATCCGGTCGATCGACAATTCCCGCCTCGTCGGCTCGCGATACGAAGGCGCGCCCGACGCGCAGGTTTCGACCAGGGGCGTGTGGTACGACCTGATCGACCCGACCGCCGATGAACAGGCCTTCGTCGAGCAGGCGACGCGCGTCTCGGTGCCGACGCGCGAGGAGATCGAGGAGATCGAGGTCTCCTCGCGCCTCTACAACGAAGAGGGCGTGGAATACATGACCGTGACCGCGGCCGCGGGCCTCGACACGGAGGCGCCGACGCGCTCGCCGGTCATGTTCATTCTGAACGGCGGCGTGCTCGTCACGGTGCGCTACGTCGAACTGCGCCCCTTCACCAATGTCATCGAGCGATGCGGCCGGCCGGGCGGCTGCCAGTCGAGCGACGCCGAAAACCTGATGCTGACGCTGATCGAGGCGATGGTCGACCGGCTCGCCGACGCGCTCGAACGCGTCGGCGATACGATCGACCAGATTTCGCGCGGCGTGTTTCGGGCGCGCAGCAAGGCCGAGAGCGCCGGCGCGCGCGACAACGATCTGCAGGCGACGATCGAGCGCGTGGGCCAGGCCGGCGACCTGCTCGGCATCATCAGGGAGAGTCTCGTCGGCTTCAACCGGCTCGTCTCCTATCATCACGGCATGGGCCATGTCGCCAAGGGCGCGATCGAGCAGGACGGGCGCATCCGCACGATCCAGCGCGACGTCTCCGCGCTGTCGGATCACGCCTCCTATCTCGGCTCCAAGATCGCCTTCCTGCTCGACGCCACGCTCGGCCTGATCAATCTCGAGCAGAACCAGATCATCAAGATATTCTCGATCGCCGCCGTGTGCCTGATGCCGCCGACGCTGGTGGCGTCGGTCTACGGCATGAACTTCAAGCACATTCCCGAACTCGAGTGGCAGTACGGCTATCCGATGGCGCTCGCGCTGATGCTCGTCACCGCGCTCGCGCCGATCTGGTATTTCAAGCGCAAGGGCTGGTTTTGACGTTTCCTGTCGTCATTGCGAGGAGCGAAGCGACGAAGCAACACATCTCCACATCCGGTTCCGGTCCCGGTGGATGGATTGCTTCGCGGAGCCTGTCATCGGGCGCGCCTTCGGCGCGACCCGTTGGCTCGCAATGGCGGTTTGGCGCGTTCACCGCACCAGAATGTTGCGGAACTGCCAGGGATCGCTCTCGTCGATGTCCTCGGGGAAGAAGCCCGGGCGGTCGGTGAGCGGCGTCCAGTCGGTGTAGCGGCCGACCAGAGGGCCGAGGTAGGGCGACTGGATTTCGAGGCAGCGGCGGAAATCCATCTCGTCGGCCTCGACGATGCCGAGGTTCGGGTTTTCCAGCGCATAGACCATGCCGGCGAGCACGGCCGAGGTCACCTGCAGGCCGGTGGCGTTCTGGTAGGGCGCGATGCGGCGCGTCTCCTCGACGGAGAGCTGCGAGCCATACCAATAGGCGTTGTTGGCGTGGCCGTAGAGGAGGACGCCGAGTTCGTCGACGCCGTCCTCGATCTCGTGTTCGGTGAGAATGTGGTGCGCCGGCTGGGCGCGACCGGCGCGGCCGAACAATTCGTGCAGCGAGAGCACCGCGTCGTTGGCGGGATGATAGGCGTAGTGGCAGGTCGGCCGGTAGACCGCCTTGCCGCTTGCGTCGCGCACGGTGAGGTAGTCGGCGATCGAGATCGCCTCGTTGTGGGT
Source organism: Rhodoblastus sp. (assembly GCA_039808645.1). Classification (GTDB taxonomy): domain Bacteria; phylum Pseudomonadota; class Alphaproteobacteria; order Rhizobiales; family Beijerinckiaceae; genus JAJXWB01. Next base: position 37,851 of record JBDHTL010000005.1, read on the forward strand.
CACGAGAAAACCGTATTGCGCGCCGGGCGTCGGGCACCAGGAGCGCACGCGCGTGTTGGCGCCCGGCTGGTTGAGATAGATCGCCGCGCCGCAGCCGGTCGGATGGCCGCCGGCATTGTCCGGCTTCCATTTCTCGTGCGTGCCCCATCCGAGTTCGGCCGGCTGCATGCCTTCCGACAGAAAGCCCTCGACCGACCAGGTATTGACGAAGACGTCGCGCGGCTTGGGATGGATGGCGCGCTGCGTGTCACGCTCGGCGATGTGAATGCCCTTGACGCCGAGCCGCATGGCGAGCGCGGCCCATTCGTCGCGGGTCTTCGGCTCGGGGTGGCGGTCGTTGAGATCGGCGGCGAGATTGACCAGCGCGCGCTTGACGAACCACGACACCATGCCGGGATTGGCGCCGCAGCAGGAGACGGCGGTCGCGCCGCCCGGCGCCCTGCGGCGCTCGTCCAGAACCAGTTCGCGCAGCGCGTAGTTCGTGCGCTTCTCGTTGTCCATCGAGTCGTCGAAGTAGAAGCCCGGCCAGGGCTCCGCGACCGTGTCGATGTAGAGCGCGCCGAGTTCGCGGCAGAACCGCATGATGTCGACCGAGGACGTGTCGACGGACACGTTGACGCAGAAACCCTGTCCGCCGCCCGCCGTCAGCAGCGGCCCGAGGATTTCCTTGTAATTGTCGCGCGTGAGCGCGGCCTTGACGAAGCGCGCGCCGTGCTGCTCGGCCAGGTCCCTGTCGATCTCGCTGGGATCGATGATGACGAAGCGCGACTTGTCGAAGTCGAAATGGCGCTCGATCAGCGGCAGGCAGCCCTTGCCGATCGAACCGAAGCCGATCATCACGATTGGGCCCGTAATCTTGGCGTGAACCGGCCAGTTCGACATGGTGTTCTCCATGAATGGGCGCGCGCAGGTTGCGCGAAGAATATGTCGGCGCGTTGAAAGCAAGCGGGGACGCTCAGGTCAACCCCGCAAGCGACATGCCTGCGATTTCCGCGGGATGCACGACGTCGCGCCGCGCTGGAGCGAGAGCCTTCAGGCTCGCATGATGCGCTGCGAGCCTGAAGGCTCGCGGTCCATTGCCGCTTCGGCTAGACTGCCCTCATGTGCGCTCGGCCACCGGCCGGCCTTTGCAAAGGAGCCCGCCATGAATGCTCCCCTTACGGGCGTCAGCCCCATCGCCATTCCGCAAGAATTCCAGGATTGTTTCGACCGGCAGCGCGCCGCCTATCTGGCAGCGCCCGAGCCCTCCTATGACGCGCGCATCGCCGATCTGAAGGCGCTCGGACGTCTGCTCAAGGAAAACCGCGCGGAAATCGTCGCGGCGATCAACGCCGACTACGGCAATCGCAGCGAGTTCGAGACGCTGTTCACCGAATTCTTCGTAGCGCAGGAGACAATTGCCGACGCCATCAAGCACCTGAAGAAATGGATGAAGCCGCAGCGCCGGCGCGTCGATTTCATGACCTATCCGCTGGCGAAGAACCGCGTGATCCCGCAGCCGCTGGGGCTGGTCGGCGTGATCGTGCCGTGGAATTTCCCGCTCAATCTCAGCTTCTGCCCGCTGGCGGCGATCATCGCGGCCGGCAATCGCGCCATGGTGAAGATGTCGCAGAATTCGCAGGCGCTCGCCGAGTTGCTGATGCGGATTTCTCCGAACTATCTGCCCGTGGAGAAGCTCGCCTTCTTTACCGACGGCGGCGGGCGTGGGCCGGCCTTCTCGTCGTTGCCCTTCGATCACCTGCTGTTCACGGGCTCCGGCGCCACGGGCCGCTCGGTCATGGCCAACGCCGCGCAGAACCTGACGCCGGTGACGCTGGAGCTCGGCGGCAAGTCGCCGGCGATCGTCGCGCCCGACTACTCGATCGAGACGGCGGCCGAGCGCATCATCTGGGTGAAGATGCTGAACGCCGGCCAGATCTGCACCAACGTCGATTACGTCTTCGTGCCCGAAGGCAAGGCGGACGAATTCGTCGCGCATTGCCGCCGGCTGATCGCCAAGCGCTATCCCGACCTGAATGCGGCGGACTTCACCGCGATCATCGACCAGCGCTCCTACGATCGCCTGACCGCGACGCTCGAGGACGCGAAGGCGAAGGGCGCGCGCATCGTCAATCTGGCCGATGGCCAGACGCCGGATCCCGCCAAGCGCAAGTTCGCGCCGCACGCCGTGCTCGATCCGACCGAAGACATGATCGTGATGCAGCGCGAGATTTTCGGGCCGATCCTGCCGATCAAGACCTACCGGGATCGCAACGAGGTTGCGGCCTACATCAACGCGCACGACCGGCCGCTCGCCATCTATCCGTTCACGCACGACGCCGATACGCGCGACTTCTACATTTCGCATGTCATGTCGGGCGGCGTGTCGGTCAACGAGGCGTTGCTGCACGTAGGTCAGCACGACCTGCCGTTCGGCGGCGTCGGCCCGAGCGGCATGGGGCATTATCATGCGCGCGAAGGCTTCAACACCTTCTCGAAGCTGCGGCCCGTGTTCTACCAGGGGCCGCTTTCGGCGATCCAGATGATGTTCCAGCCGCCCTATGCGGGGCGGCCGATGAAGCTCTTACAGTTCATGCTGAAGATGCGGGGATAAATTCCCGCGCATTGTCATCCCGGACGGCCGGAGGCCGATCCGGGAGCCAGCAAGACAGACTGCAAGACTGGGATGGCAGTTTGCGTCAAGCGGCGCGACGTCGCTGCGCGGGCGACGCGGTCTCGCGCGCGCCTGTCGCGCGCAGCTTTCCATGCGCGCCGTCGAGCGCGCCCGCGCGCAGTTCCAGCGCGAGGAAGCGGTCGAGTTCGACCGGGCCCGGCATGTGCAGGCGCTGGGTAAGACGGCGCTCGAAGCCGAAGCGCGCGTAATAGGGCGCATCGCCCACCAGAACGATCGCCCCGTGCCCGGCATTTTTCGCGCGCGAAATGGCTTCGTGCATCAAGGCGGCGCCGACGCCGTCGCCGCGGCGGTCTTCCGCCACCGCCAGCGGACCGAGCAGTAGCGCGGGCGCGCCGCCGGCGTCGATGTTCCAGAGCCGCACCGTGCCGATCAACCGGCCGTCCCCGTCGCGCGCGACGAGGGCGAGCGCCGGCAGGCGGTTTTCGCGCAATCTCTGCGAGGACTTGCGGAAACGGCCGGGGCCCATCGCCGCGTCGAGCAGTTTTTCACGCGCGAAAATGTCGCCGTCGCATTCGACGTCGATGGTGAATGCGAGGATCGCGCGGTCATGCGCGGTCGACAGGACAGAGGTCATCGCTTCCTCCTTGAAGAGGTCGGGACAACCCTCGCACCTACGAAGAGGCCGTTCGGGAAGTTCGGTTGCGGGCGCTTCCTTCTCCCGCAACGAAGTCGGCTGTTGCCGACTTCGTCGATTTTGCTTACGCGAACCGCCAACAGGCGGTTCGCGTGCGGGAGAAGGTGGCCTTCGCGTCAGCGAAGGTCGACACGAAGCCGGCTGTTGCCGGCTTCGTCCGGGTTGAGGGCGTCGCCGCTTCCTCAACCGATGGAGTTTGCCGCAATCGCGGCGCCCTCACCGGACCCCGCTTCGCGGGGCCGCCCTCTCCCGTTTTACGGGAGAGGGACTTGCCTCAGATCACGTGCGTCTCGAGCGGCGGGAAGCCGTTGAAGCCGACGGCCGAATAGGTCGTCGTATAGGCGCCCGTTCCCTCGATCAGCACCTTCGATCCGATCTCGAGGCTGAACGGAAGGAAATAGGGATCCTTCTCGTAGAGCACGTCGACCGAATCGCAGGTGGGCCCCGCGAGCACGCAGGGACCCATGTCGTCGCCGTCCTGCTCGGTGCGGATCGGGTAGCGGATCATCTCGTCCATGGTCTCGGCGAGTCCGTTGAACTTGCCGATGTCGAGATAGACCCAGCGCACCTTGTCGTCGTCCGCCTTCTTCGAGACGAGCACGACTTCCGCCTCGATCATGCCGGCGGCGCCGACCATGCCGCGGCCCGGCTCGATGATCGTCTCCGGAATGCGGTTGCCGAAGTGCTTGCGCAAGGACCGGAAGATCGCCTGGCCGTAGGCCTTCACCGCCGGAATATCCTTCAGATATTTCGTCGGGAAGCCGCCGCCGAGGTTGACCATCGACAGATGGATGCCGCGCTCCGCGAGATCGCGGAAGATCTGCGAGGCGTCCTTGAGCGCGCCGTCCCACATCTTCGGATTGCGCTGCTGCGATCCGACGTGGAACGAGACGCCGTAGGCCTGCAGGCCCAGGCGATAGGCGTGCTCGAGCACCCGCGGCGCCATTTCCGGCGCGCAGCCGAACTTGCGCGACAGCGGCCATTCGGCGCCGGCGCCGTTCGACAGGATGCGGCAGAACACCTTGGAGCCCGGCGCCGCGCGCGCGATCTTCTCGACCTCGGCTTCGCAATCGACCGCGAACAGCCGGATGCCGAGCGCGTAGGCGCGCGCGATGTCCCTCTCCTTCTTGATCGTGTTGCCGAAGGAGATGCGGTCGGGGCTGGCGCCTGCCGCGAGCGACTGCTCGATCTCGACGACGGAGGCCGTGTCGAAGCACGAGCCGAGCTCGGCCAGGAGCTTCAGCACCTTGGGCTCGGGGTTCGCCTTCACCGCGTAGAAGACGCGCGTGTCCGGCAGCGCCTTTGCGAAGGCGTTGTAATTGTCGCGCACGATGTCGAGATCGACGACAAGGCACGGACCGGCGTCACGGCCGGCTTCGCGTCGCGCGCGGAGGAATTCCAAGATACGGTCGGTCATCGCCGCCTCCCCTACGAAGGGCGCGGTCTCCCGCGCCATACCAGTCAGCTTCGTGGCTGCGACCCTGTCCTGCCCGCGCGATGGAAACGCGGAAAGGCGGTCGACCCGCAGCCTGGACCGGCGTCGGCGGGCAAGCCCGGCTCGGCCGATCGGGTGGTGCGCCGTTATGGACACGTATGCCCCGAATCGCGCTGGGCGGTTCGAGGTTCCTCGACGGTGTCCGAAGACGCTCCGTCGCGGTCAGCGTGGCCATCGTTTGGAAAGGGAGATCCCGATCCGCACGCCCGGCAAGAAAGACAAGCCTCTTCGGTGCGTCGGCCTTTGGAGGGGCCGACAGAGACCAAAAAAGCCCGGTCCGTCGTTGCTTTAAGTCGCGATCCCCCGCTCAAGCGGGGTTCGCCGGTTCGCCTCCGGCTGCCGGTTGTTTCTCGACGTTTGACCGGCCTCTTGTCCGGATCCGCGCCGACCGACACACGACCACAGGCACGTGCGATTTGGGCAGGCCGATACATAAGCCGAAATTTGCGGGACACAAGAAAAATCTGCGGCTTCCACGACTTATTCGACCGAAATTTTTCGCCGCCCGGCCGCGCCGCTCCGTTCAGGCTGCGTTCAGCCCGCTTGCCGCCATCTTCCCGACCGGATACGAGGCTATCCGCGCATCCCGCAAAGCTCCGCCCGCCCGTTGTCTCCAGCCATTCGACCGATGACCGAAACCTCCCGTCGCCACCTTCTCGGCGCCGCCGCGCTCGGCGCAGGCGCTCTCGCCTCCGGCACGTTCGTGTGGTCCGGCGCGATCGCCCAGCCCAACCCGGCGCAGCCCAAGCCCGCCGCCAAGCCGCCGGCGCCCGCGCCGCGATTCGGTTTCGAGGACGTGGTCAAGCGCGCCCGGGAACTGGCCGAGGCGCCGTTCGACGCCGCGATCGGCAAGCTGCCGGACGGTCTCGAGACGCTCGACTTCGACGGCTGGCGCGACATCCGCTTCCGGCCGGACAAGGCGTTTTTCGGCGCCAGCCCGTTCCGGCTGCATGTCTTCCATCTCGGTCACATCTTCCGACGGCCGGTGACGATCAACCTGATCCGCGACGGCATCGCCACGCCCATTCCATATTCGGCGGCGCTGTTCGACTACGGCAAGACGAAGTTCGAACGGCAATTGCCGGTCAACACGGGCTTCGCCGGCTTCCGCCTGCACTATCCGCTGAACAATCCGCGCGTCTACGACGAGGCCTGTTCCTTCATCGGCGCGAGCTATTTCCGCTTTCTCGGCCGCGGCCAGAGCTACGGCATTTCCGCTCGTTCGCTCGCGGTGGAGACGGGCACGAATCACGAGGAATTCCCGTTCTTCCGCGAGTTCTGGATCGAGACGCCCGGTCCCAAGGCGGAGCGCGCGACCTTCTACGGCCTGCTCGACGGCCAGTCGGTGACGGGCGCCTATCGTTTCGATCTCGATCCGGGACAGGACTCGGTGATGGAGATCAACGCCACGCTGTTCGCCCGCCGGCCGGGCGTGAAATTCGGCATCGCGGCGCTGACGTCGATGTATTTCCTGGGCGAGAACGACCGGCGCCCCAATCCCGATTTCCGCTTCGAACTGCATGATTCCGACGGCCTGCAGATTCACAACGACAGCGGCGAATGGCTGTGGCGGCCGCTGCGCAATCCGACGTCGGTCTCGATCACGTCGTTCCTCGACAAGAGCCCGCGCGGCTTCGGCCTGATGCAGCGCGACCGCAATTTCGATCGCTACCAGGATCTCGAGCTCGCTTACCAGATCCGGCCGAGCTACTGGATCGAGCCGACCGATTCCTTCGGCGAAGGCCGCGTGGAGCTGGTGGAGCTGCCGACGACCGACGAGACCAACGACAATATCGTCGCCTCCTTCGTGCCGAGCGAAGCGCCGGCGCCCGGCGCGCCCTACACGGTCGGCTACAAGATCGTCTCGACGCTCGACATGTCGCGGCTGTCGCCCAACGGGCGCACGGTCAACACGTTCCAGACCGCCGCGCGCGCGCTCGGCTCGCGCGAGACGCCGCCGGACGGCTCGCGGCGCTTCATCATCGATTTCGCCGGCGGCGACCTCGAATATTTCGCGAGCGACACCGGCCTGGTCGAAGTCGTCGCCTCGATCACGCACGGCTCGGTGCTGCGCGCCTTCCCCATGCCCAATCCGCATGTGAAGGGCATCCGGGCGATCGTCGACATCCAGACGCCGAACGGCCATCCCTCCGACATCCGCGTCTTCCTGCGCGCGGGCGGCCGCACGCTGACGGAAACCTGGACCTTCCCCTGGTCGAACAAGCTCTGAGCGCACTGACGATACGGCCGGCGCGCGTCGCCGATCTCGATCGGCTGGTCGAGATCGAGAACGCGGTCTTTTCGACCGATCGGCTCTCGCGCCGCGCCTTTGCCGGCCGCATGGCGAGCCGGTCCTGCGCGCTGGTGACCGCGGAGCACGACGCGCGCATCGTCGGCTATGCGCTCGTGGAATTCCGCAGGAATTCACGGCTGGCGCGGCTCTTCTCGATCGCGCGCACGGGAGACGCGCCCGCGGGCTGCGGTCGTGCGTTGCTGGACGCCTGCGAGCAGGAAGCGCGCCGGCGCGATTGTCGCGCCATGCGCCTCGAAGCGCGCGAGGACAATTTTCGCGCGCTGAGCCTGTATGCGCGCGCGGGCTATACATCCTTCGCGCACGTTGCCGACTATTATGAAGATGGCGCTGCGGCGTTGCGGCTGGAGAAGGCGCTCGCGGTGTAAAATCCCGAATGTCATTCCCGCGTAAGCGAGACCTCTGCGAAACTCCGTCGATTGTCTCGGGCGCCGCATCGAAAATGTCGCGAGATTTCTCCCGGACGGCCCCCACCTCCAGCCCTTCCCCGCAAGGGCGAAGGGAGTTCTTCGCGCATTTCTGGTTTCCCGATCGCTTGCTTCGCGGGCGTCGGGAATGACAAGGGTTAGAACTCCGGCTCGTTATCGAGCCGCGCAAGATCGAAGGCCTCGACGTCGCGCAAGAGTTCGATGAATGCGGTGGCGCCGTAATCCGCGGTCGTCTCGCCCTTGACGGCGGTCGCCGCCGCGGCGTTGCCCATCGCGCCGGCGGGCGACAGGTCCTGCGCCATCCAGCCGAAGCCGACCGGCCGGTCGGCGCGCAGCCAGGTGAATTCGTCCTCCATGTCCTGCGTCGCCGCGCGGAAATTGTCGGCCAGATGCATGCGCACGAGATCGGGACGGAAGGCGAGCATGAGCGAGGTCTCGATCTCGCCGGCATGAATGCCGTGCGCCTGCTCTTCCTCCGAGAAGAGATCGTCGGCATAGCCGAAGCGGCTCCAGGACGCGGCGATGACCAGCATGTTCAGCCGGGCCCGCAGATCGAGCGCGATCTGCGGCAGAAGCGCGCCGTTGCCGCCGTGCGCATTGAGGAGGACGAGCTTGCGGCAGCCGGAGCGCGCGACGCTCTCCCCGATCGCGGTCCATGCGCGGATCGCCACGTCCGCCGGCAGCGACAGCGCGCCGGAAAAGGCGGTGTGTTCGAGCGAGGCGCCGACGGCCTGGATCGGGAGAAAGAGAACGGCGAGGTCTTCGGGCAGGCGCTCGACGACGCGGTCGAGATAGCCGCGCATAATCTGCGTATCGACGCCCACCGGCAGGTGCGGCCCGTGCTGCTCGACGGCGGCCACGGGCAGCACGGCGATCATCCGGCTCATGTCCGTCTCGCGGAAGTCGAGCGCGCTCATCTCGGTCCACAGGCGGGTCGGCGGCATGATGCGATCCCTCAGGACCGCGAGCCTCTGGGCTCGCATCCGCCGCCAACTATGCGAGCCTGAAGGCTCGCGGTCCAGCAGCCCGCTTGCGCTCCTTCCGCGCAACGGCCACAAATCCCCATGCAATTCCGGGGGCCCGCATCGGCCGAGGAGGTTCAGTGAAATTGAAGTCTTTCGTGGCGGCGCTGGCCGTCCTCATGCCTTGCGCGGCACAAGCGCTCGACAAGATCTCCTTCGCCACCAACTGGCTGGCGGAAGCGGAGCACGGCGGCTTCTACCAGGCTGTCGCCGACGGCACCTATGCGAAATACGGGCTCGAGGTCAGGATCGTCCCCGGCGGGCCGCAGGCCAACAACCGGCTGCTGCTGGTCGCCGGCAAGGTCGACTTCTTCATGGGCGCTAACATGATCCAGGCGCTGGACGCGGTGAAGGAGGGCGTGCCGACGCTCGCCGTCGCCTCCATGTTCCAGAAGGACCCGATCGTCTACATGTCGCACCCGGGACAGGGCCTCGACAAGATCGAGGACCTGAAGAACGCCAGCGCCTATTTCGTCGGCAAGGACAATCTCGTCACCGTCTTCCAGTGGGCCAAGCAGACCTTTGGCTTCCGCGAGGAAAGGGTGAAACCCTATTCGTTCAATCCTGCGCCGTTCATTGCCGACAAGAAGGCGGTGCAGCAGGGCTATCTGACGAGCGAGCCCTACGAAGTCGAGAAGCAGGGCGGCTTCAAGCCGAACGTCTTCCTCGTCGCCGACCACGGCTACGATTCCTATTCGACGACGATCGAGACGCGCGCCGAGATCGTCGCGCAGAAGCCCGATCTCGTGCAGCGTTTCGTCGACGCCTCCGCCATCGGCTGGTACAATTATCTCTACGGCGACAATGCGGCCGCCAACACGCTCATCAAGCGCGACAATCCCGAGATCACGGACGGGCAGATCGCCTTCTCCATCGCCCAGATGAAGGAACACGGCGTCGTCGATTCCGGCGACTCGCTGACGGCGGGCATCGGCGCGATGACGGACGCGCGCATGAAGAGTTTTTTCGACAAGATGACGAAGGCAGGCGTGGTCGATTCGAAGCTCGACTATCGCAAGTCCTTCACGCTGCAATTCGTGAACAAGGGCGTGGGTGTGGAGCTGAGGCCGAAGCCATGAGCGCCGCTTGTCATCCCCGCGAATGCGGGGATCCAGGGCAAATGCGAGAATTCCCGGACGCGGTGCTGGATTCCCGCTTGCGCGGGAATGACATTGCGCGTGCGTGGACGTGCGTCGCATGACCGAGGACGTGCCGCTCCTTCGCCTGCGCGACGTCGGCAAGACATTCGCGAACGGCGTCGTCGCCCTCTCCGGTCTCGATCTCGACGTGCGCGAGGGCGAATTCCTTTCGCTGCTCGGTCCTTCGGGCTGCGGCAAGTCCACGGCGCTGCGCATGATCGCGGGCCTCGGCCGCCAGACCACGGGCGGCGTCGCCTGGCGGGACGGCGTGCGGCCGCAGGTCGGCTTCGTGTTCCAGGAGCCGACGCTGATGCCCTGGGCCAGCGTCGCGCGCAATGTCTGGCTGCCCTTGCGCCTTGCCGGGACAAGCGAGCGCGAGGCGCAGCCGCGCATCGCCGCCGCGCTCGAAGGCGTGGGCCTCGCGCAATTTGTCGACGCCTATCCGCGCGAACTTTCAGGCGGCATGCGCATGCGCGTGTCGATCGCGCGCGCGCTGGTCACGCGGCCGCCGCTGCTGCTGATGGACGAGCCCTTCGCCGCGCTGGACGAGATTACGCGCTTCAGGCTCAACGACGATCTTCTTGCGCTCGCGCGCGAGTTGAAGACGACGGTGATCTTCGTCACGCATTCGGTGTTCGAGAGCGTCTATCTGTCCTCGCGGATCGCGGTGTTTTCGGCGCGGCCGGGCCGCGTCGTCGAGACGATCGAGGTCGACGGTCCGGCGCGGCGCGACGCCGAGTTCCGCCTGTCGCCGCAATTTGCGGAGAGCTGCCGGCGCGCCTCGGCCGCGCTCGACCGGGCGAGCGGCGAGGAGGCGGCGTGAGCGGGGACCGCCCAGACCCGTCATTGCGAGGAGGCCCGCAGGGCCGACGCGGCAATCCATCCGCCGATCTGGATGAAGTCCCGGTGGATGTATTGCTTCGCGCTGCTCGCAATGACGACACGGCAGAGGGCCCGCGGTCCAGCAAGCTCGTCGACATCGGCCTGCCGGCGGCGGTGTTCGCGATATTCCTTCTCGCATGGGAAGCGATTGTCGCGTTCGCGAAAATCCCGCCCTACATCCTGCCCGCGCCGAGCCTCATCCTCGCGACGCTGGCGAAGGACTGGGCGCTCCTGTCCGCCTCGCTGGCGGTGACGCTGACGATCACTTTCGAGGCGCTGGCGCTGGCCATCGTCGGCGGAGTCGGACTCGCCATCCTGCTCGCGCAATCCAAATGGATCGAGCGCGCCTTCCTGCCCTTCGCCGTCATCCTGCAGGTGACGCCGGTCATCGCAATCGCGCCGCTGCTGCTGGTCTGGCTGGAGCCTTCGACCGCGGTGCTGGTCTGCGCCTTCATCGTCGCCTTCTTTCCCATCCTGTCGAACACGGCGCTGGGCCTTGCTTCGACGGATCACAACCTTCTCGATCTCTTCGAGCTCTATCGCGCCTCGCGCTGGAAGCAGCTGATCTGGCTGCGGCTGCCCGCGGCGCTGCCCCACTTCTTCTCGGGGCTGCGCATCGCGGGCGGGCTCGCGCTGATCGGCGCGATCGTCGCGGAACTCGCGGCGGGCGCGGCCGGGCAGGGCACGGGGCTCGCCTTCCGCATCACCGAAGCGGGCTTCCGGCTCAACATTCCCCGCATGTTTGCGGCGTTGACGCTGATCTCGCTGACGGGCGTCGCGATCTACGCGCTGTTCACGGCGCTCTCGAACCTGTTCCTCGGCCGCTGGCACGAGAGCGCGCGGGCGCGGGAGCGGTGAACGTTCAGCCATGCGAAGGCGTCATGGCGGACACTCGACGCATTGCGCCAATCATCTGTCGCCCTGACTTCTCCGCCCGTCTACAAGACGGCATGAAAGAGAGCGAAAAACCGGTCGAAAAGCCACGCGCCTCGCTCGATGTCGCTGACGCGGCCGAGCTTCAGTCGCGCCAGCGCGGCATTCTGCTCATGTGCTGCGCGCTGGTCTGCTTCGCCTGTCTCGATACGACGGGCAAATGGCTCGGCAAGCATGTCCCGGTGTGGGAGGTCGTCTGGTCGCGCTATGTCGGCGCGACGATCCTGGCGCTTCTCTTCACCAATCCCTGGCGCGCGACCGGCTCGCTGCGCACGCGCCGGCCAGTGCTGCAATGCGTGCGCGCGCTGCTGCTGTTCTCCTCGACCCTGTTCAACTTTCTGGCGCTGAAGCACCTGCAGCTCGCCGATACGATGGCGGTGGGCTTCGCCCTGCCGCTCGTGCTGTCGCTTCTCGCGGGGCCCATTCTCGGCGAATGGGTCGGGCCGCGCCGGCTGGTCGCGATCTTCGTCGGCTTCATCGGCGTGCTGGTGGTGGTGCGGCCGGGCATCGGCGCGCTGCAACCGGGCATGATCTACACGATCGGAAGTCTCTTCTGCTACGCCTTCTACAACATGTTCACGCGCATGCTGGCGGCGACCGATCCACCGGCGACGACGACCTTCTTCGGCGCGATTTCGGGCGTGGTCGTGCTGACGCCCTTCGTTCCGTGGTTCTGGACCTGGCCGCAATCCTGGGGCGTCTGGCTCGGCATGGCCGCCATGGGCGCGTTTGGCGGCTTCGGTCATTACCTGCTCATCAACGCGCACGGCCTCGCGCCGGCCGCGGTGCTGGCGCCTTACGTCTACACGCAGATCATCTGGATGACGGCGCTCGGCTTCATCGTGTTCGGCGACGTGCCGGGGTTCTACACCGCGCTCGGCGCGGGGATCGTGGTGATGTCCGGGCTGTACCTGTTCTATCGCGAGCGGGTGGTGAAGGGCGGGTAGCTTTCTCTTCCGTCTTCCATGGAACGGGAGAGGGCGGCGCCTTTGCAAGCAGGCGTCGAGTGAGGGAGCTGCGATAGCGACAAGGCTTAGGGGAGCGGAGCGACCCTCATCCGTCACGCTTCGCGTGACACCTTCTCCCGTTCCACGGGAGAAGGGGAAGAAGCGCTATTCCTTCACCGCGCCCGTCATCGCCGACACGTAATATTCCACGAAGAACGAATACAGGATCACCAGCGGCAGCGAGCCGACGAGCGCGCCGGCCATCAGCGAGCCCCAGCGATAGATGTCGCCGTCGACGAATTCGTTGACGATTGCGACCGGGACCGTCTTGTTCTGCACCGAGGTGATGAAAGTCAGCGCGTAGATGAACTCGTTCCAGCACAGCGTCAGCGAGAAGATGCCGGCCGAGATCAGGCCGGGCACGGCCAGCGGCAGGATGATGCGGGTGAGGATCTGCAGGCGCGTCGCGCCGTCGATCAGCGCGCATTCCTCGAGTTCGTAGGGGATGGTCTTGAAATAGCCCATCAGCAGCCAGGTCGAGAAGGGAATGAGGATGGTGGGATAGACCAGCACCAGCGCCATCGGCGAATCGAACAGGCCATAGGCCTGCACGATGGTCGCGAGCGGAATGAAGAGGATCGACGGCGGCACGAGATAGGCCAGGAATATGAGCCCGCCGGTCAGCTGCGCGCCGCGGAAGCGCAGGCGCACGATGGCGTAGGCGGCCATGACGCTGGCGATCAGCGACACGAAGGTCGCCAGCACCGAGACGTACATCGTGTTCCACAGCCACAGCGGATAGCGCGTCTCGAACAGCAGCTTGTTGATGTGCTTGAGCGTGGGACTGACGACCCAGAACGGGTTGTAGGTGTTCATGTCGATCAGCTGCTCATCCGGCTTGATGGCGGTCAGAACCATCCAGTAGAACGGAAAGAGCAGCACGATCAGGATCAAGGTGAGCGGAATCCAGGTCGTCACCACGCGCTGCGGCAGCGTCTCCAGATAGCTCATGCCCTCGGAGGCGTCGGCGAGATTGGCCTTCGCCAGGGTTCGCGACAGTTCGCTCGCGTCAGTCATTGTCGCCGCCCTGTTGCCACTTGCGCTTCTGCAGGCCGAACCACGAGAACATGATCGCCGCCAGCAGGAAGGGGATCATGGCTGTCGCGATGGCGGCGCCCTCGCCGAGATTGCCGCCGAGAATGGCGCGTTGATAGGAGAGCGTCGCCATCAGATGCGTCGCATTGACCGGGCCGCCGCGCGTCATCGCCCAGATGAGCTGGAAGTCGGTGAAGGTGAAGAGAACCGAGAAGGTCATCACCACGGCGATGATCGGGGTGAGCAGCGGATAGGTGACGAAGCGGAAATTCTGCCAGCGCGAGGCGCCGTCGATGGTCGCGGCCTCGTAGAGCGAAGGCGACACGGTCTGCAGGCCGGCCAGCAGCGTGATGGCGACGAAAGGCACGCCGCGCCAGATGTTGGCGACGATCAGGCACCAGCGCGCGTTCCAGGGGTCGCCGAGGAAATTGATGTTGCGGTCGATGAGCCCGAGTTTGATGAGCGCCCAGGAGATGATCGAGAATTGCGAATCGTAGATCCACCAGAAGGCGATGGCCGAGAGCACGGTCGGCACGATGTAGGGGATGAGCACGATCGAGCGCAGCAGCGCCTTGAACGGCAGGTTCTTGTTCAGCAGCAGCGCCAGATAGAGGCCGAGCGCGAATTTCACGATCGAGGCGAAGACCGTGTAGCCGATGGTGAAGGCGACCGCGCCCCAGAATATCTTGTCGTCCGACAGCCAGTCGTAGTTCTCGATTCCGATGAAGGAGCCGGAGCGGCCGATCTTGGCGTCGGTGAAGGAGAGCCAGACGCCGAGACCCAGCGGATAGGCGAGAAACAGCAGCAGGATGCCCGCCGCCGGCGTCATGAACCAGAAGCCGAGCCAGTCGCGGTTGGAGCGCAGCCGCTCCCATGTCGACCGGGTGGAGGGCGTCGTCGCGAGTGCGGCGTCGGTCATGGCGGGTTCCATATGAGTTCAAGCTCCCTCTCCCCGCTTGCGGGGAGAGGGTAGGGGCGAGGGGGCCAGCGACTGGCGCCTTCGCCGCGGCGCGGCCCCTCATCCTCAGGCCAAGCCGACTTCGTGTCGGCCTTCGACCACCTTCCCCCCGCTTCACGGGGAGACGGGAATCGACATCACCTGAAGATGCGTTGCGCGGCGCGCTCGGCGGTCTTCATGGTGGTCTTGATGTCCTCCTGGCCGGTGCAATAGCGCGCGAACATGTCGACCACGATGAAGTCGGCGATCGCCGCGGCGACCTTCGGGCTCAGCGTGCCGACGCCCGACGCCGGCAGCGTGCGCTTGGCGGCGTCGCGGAACACGGTCGTCTTCGGGTCGGCCGTCCACACCGGGTTGTTGTCGTACGCGGCCAGCGTGTGGGACAGGTAGCCCTGAGCGCCTTCCAGCCACGGATTGTAGTTCTGCGCCTCGAGCATGAAGGCGACGAAGGCCTTCGCGGCGTTCGGCACTTTGGTGAAGTTGAAGGCGAAGATCGGGAAGGCGAGTTGCAGTTCGGCGGGCTTGCCGAGCGGACCGACCGGGAAATAGGAATGGTCCATGTCCTCGGCGATCGCCTTCATCTTGGCGTCGCCCTTGGCGCCGTCGGTCTTGGCGGCGACGTAGATCGAAATGCCGTTGGCGGTCAGATGCAGGTCGCCGGCCAGGAACGCCTTGTTGTTGGACGAGTCGTTCCACGAGGCGCAACCTTCGATGAACGTGTCCGACAGCGCCTTGCAATATTCGAGCGCCTTGGCGGTCTCCGGCGAATTGATGATGATCTTGTCGTCCTTGTCCACCAGCCAGGCGTTGTGGCTCCACAGCATCCAGTGCAGCCAGGCGTTGCCGTCGCCCGACGCATGGCCGAGCGCGAAGCCCGACGGCGTGTTGTTCTTCTTCAGCGCCTTGCAGAGCTCGAGGAAGCCCGGCATGTCCTTGGGCACTTCCTTGAAGCCGGCCTTGTTGATGGAGGAGATGCGGTAGTTGATGTAGCCGCCGTTGACAGCGACGGGGATGGCGATCCACTTGCCGGCCGCCTTGCCGTAAGCCTCGGCCGCGGGGAACCAGCCGCCGTACTTCTTGCCGAGATAATCGGCCACGTCCTGCATCGGCAGGCATTTCTCGGGAAAGAGCTGCGGCGTCGAATGCAGCGACCAGATGAGATCCGGGCCGACGCCGGTGTTGGCGGCGACGGAGGCCTTCGGCTGGATGTCGTCGAAGCTCTCGTTGGAGATGTTGACCTTCACGTTCATCGCCTTGGAGAAGGCGTCGACCATCTTCATGAAGGCGTCGTCCTCGGCCTGGACGAAGCGCTTCCAGCGCAGCACGTTCAGCGTGGCGCCGGCTTCCGGCTTCCACTGGCTTTCCTGCGCGAAAGCGCGGGCCATGTCGAGCAGCGTGCCGCCGGCGGCGCCTGCCGCGGCCGCGCCCTGGAGTATCGAACGACGTGTAATCAGGCTCATCTTGTTCCCTCCTTCTGATGCTTGGCGCGCGCCGTGTCAGGCCGCGAGCGTCTCTTGTCTGCGGCTCAGGCCGCCAGAGTCTTGCCGCTGTCTGGATCGAACAGGTGGACGAGTTTGGGATCGCAGGCGATCCTGATCGTGTCGCCGGGGTTCGGCATCACGCGGTCGCGGAACAGGCAGATCAGTTCCTGATCGCCGGTCTTGGCGACGACCTGCGTTTCCGAGCCCATAGGCTCGACGACGACGACATCGACCGCGGCGCCGTCGCCGACGGCGGAGAGATGTTCCGGCCGCACGCCGAGAACGACCGGCTTGCCGTCGCTGGCGGCCGGCGCGTTGGCGACCGGCAGCGAGACGCCGGCCTCGGAGGTGAAGACCGCGCCGGCGCCGTTGGACCCGAGCTTCCCGCGCAAGAAATTCATCGCGGGCGAGCCAATGAAACCGGCCACGAACATGTTGCCGGGACGATCGTAGAGATCGAGCGGCGCGCCGATCTGCTCGACGATGCCGTCGTGCATGACCACGATCTTGTCGGCCATGGTCATGGCCTCGATCTGGTCGTGCGTGACGTAGACGGTCGTCGTCTTCAGCCGCTGGTGCAGTTCCTTGATCTCGGTGCGCATGGCCACGCGCAGCTTGGCGTCGAGATTGGAGAGCGGCTCGTCGAACAGGAAGACTTGCGGATCGCGCACGATGGCGCGGCCCATGGCGACGCGCTGGCGCTGGCCGCCCGACAATTGGCGGGGGTAGCGCTCCAGCAGCGGCTTGAGGCCGAGAATGTCGGCGGCCTTGGCGACGCGCCTCTCGATCTCGGCCTTGTCGGCCTTCCGCAGCTTCAGCGAGAAGCCCATGTTGTCGTAGACGGTCATGTGCGGATAGAGCGCATAGTTCTGGAAGACCATGGCGATGTCGCGCTCTTTCGGCGGCACGTCGTTGACGACCCGCCCGCCGATCAGGATCTGTCCGCCGGTGATGTTCTCGAGGCCCGCGATCATCCGCAAGAGCGTGGACTTGCCGCAGCCCGACGGGCCGACCAGCACCACGAATTCGCCGTCCTTGATGTCGACGTTGACGCCATGGATGACCGCGGTCGATCCATAGGCCTTGCGCACGTCGCGAATTTCGACCGAGGCCATTCCCGTCTTCCTCCCCGGCGTCTTTGCGCGCCTGTATGATCGCGGTTGTGCCGGCCGCTTGCCGGCTCCCGATCGCTCGCGCATGATGCAGCGGGCGCAGTAAAATGCAAGCATGCATATGCGCGGTCCGTGCGACGATCGCGTTTCGGCAGGTCCGAGCAGGAGGCGATGTGTCCGACTTCGAAACCCTGATGTTCAACCCGATGCCGCCGCTGGTGGTGGAGGGCGTCGCCGCCTGCTCCCGCCTGCACAGATTGTGGGAGGCGCCCGACCGGGAGAAGGCGCTGGCCGAGATCGCGCCGCGCATTCGCGGCATCGCGACCAGGGGCGGCGACGGCAAGGTCGGCGCGGACCTCATGAGCCGATTCCCGAAGCTGGAAATCGTGTCGTCGTTCGGCGTCGGCTACGACGACGTCGACGCCGGCTGGGCCGGCAAGCATGGCATTGTCGTCACCAATACGCCCGACGTGCTGAACGAGGAGGTCGCCGACACGACGTTCGGCCTCATGCTGTGCGCGGTCCGGCAATTGCCGCAGGCCGACCGCTACGTGCGCGAGGGCCGCTGGCCCAAGGCGCCGTTCCCGCTGACCGCCTCGCTACGCGGGCGCACGCTCGGCATTCTCGGGCTCGGGCGAATCGGCCGTACGATCGCCCGGCGCGCGGAAGCCTTCGGCATGAAGGTCGTCTATCACGGCCGGCGTCCGCAGGACGACGCGCCCTATCTCTATTTTCCCACGCTCGCGGGCATGGCGCGCGCCTGCGACATGCTCGTCGCGATCACGCCGGGCGGTCCGGAGACGCGGCATCTGGTCAATGCCGAAGTGCTGGACGCGCTCGGGCCCAACGGCATCTTCATCAATGTCGCGCGCGGCTCGGTCTGCGACCAGGACGCGCTGATCGCGGCGTTGCGCGAGCGCAGGATCCTGACCGCGGGCCTCGACGTTTACGCTGATGAGCCAAATGTGCCGAGGGAATTGATCGAAATGGAGCATGTGGTCTTGCTCCCGCATGTCGGATCGGGCACGAAACACACACGCGACGCGATGGGACAGCTCGTCGTCGACAATTTGAGATCATTCATTGCCGGCCGCGGGCCCTTGACGCCCGTCGCCGAAACGCCGTGGCCGGCCACACGGCGTGCGTCCTGAGGACGCCGAAAGGGAGGAAGACGAGATGAAGGGCCTGGCCGAAGTTCGGTTGGCGCCGGCGGCGCGCAGGGCGTGGCTGGCGATGGCGATTGTGGCGGCCTCGCCCGCCTTCGCGCTCGACGCCAAGAGCGAGCAGAGCGCGGCGGGCCTTTGGCGTCTGAGCCAGGGCGCGGGGCGCGAATGCACGATCCAGTTGCGCGGCGAGGCGCGCGGCGCGGCGCGCGCGTTGGGCATGCCGCCGGGCTGCCGGCACGCCATGCCGGGCCTCGCCAAGGTCGCGGGATGGAAATTGCCGGCGCCGGACCGGATCGAACTCATCGACCAGGGCGGCGCGTCCGTTCTGGCCTTCGCGCCGGAGAATGGCGAACTCGGCGCCAAGGGGCCGAAAGGCGAATATTACGCGCTGGTCGCCGCCAACGAACCGCGCAAGCCCGCGCAGCCGACGCAACCGGCCAATGTTTCGCGCGGGCCGAGCGTGCCGGCGGGCGAAATCCCCGGCCGCTACTCGGTGCTACGCGAGGGCAACAAGGACACGGGCTGCATGCTGACGCTGCAGCCTGGCGGCAAGGCGCAACTCGCGCCGGCCTGCCGCGACAACGGCATCCAGGTGTTCGATCCCGTGTCGTGGTCCTACGCCGGCGGCAAGCTGATGCTGCGCGCGCGCAAAGGCCATCACGCCAATTTCGAATATACGGCCGAACAGTCCTGGCAGAAGGATTCCAAGGAAGGCGGCAAGAAACTCGGCTTTCGGAAAATGTGAGCCTGCGCTCGTTCGGAGCAGGCGCTGATTCTTCGAGCCGTCATGGCCGGGCTTGACCCGGCCACGTTGCAATCCTCGGATATGCTTGGCGCCAGTCGCTGAAGCGCGCCGGCGTGGACGCCCGCGACGAAGCCGAGCGAAGCGACGCCGTCTGACGACGGCTTTGCGCGGGCATGACGCGCTGGAGAGCGCCGCGCGCCATTGTCAGGCGCCGCCTGCCTTCCCGCCAAGCTCGTCCGCAATATGCGCGCGAACAATGTCCTCGAAGGACGATTCCGCGACGAACCCCAGCTCTTTCGCGCGAGAGGCCTCGAAGCGCTCGGGCCAGCCGGAGACGATCTTCATGATCGCTTCGTCCGGCCGGCGCTCGATCAGCGAGACGGCGGTCGCTCCCGCCACCTTGCGCAGGGCTTCGATCTGCTCGCCGACCGTCACGCAGACGCCCGGCATGGAAAGATTGCGGCGCGGGCCGATCTTCTGGCCGTCGATGGTCGCGGCATGAAGGATGAAGTTCACGGCGGCGCGCGGCGTGGCGTGGGTGTGTCGCACGGTTTCGGCCACCGGCAGGACCGCCTTCTGCCCGACCAGCGGCTCGCGGATGATGTTGGAGAAAAAGCCCGAGGCCGCCGCATTGGGCTTGCCCGGCCGCACGCAGATCGTGGGGAAGCGCAGCCCCACGCCGTCGAAGAAACCCTTGCGCGTGAAGTCGGCGAGCAGGAATTCGCCGGCCGCCTTCTGCGCGCCATAGCTGGTCAGCGGCGTCAGGTGGAAATCGTCGGGGATCGGATCGGGGAAGGGCGCGCCGAACACCGCGATGGACGACGAAAAGACCACGCGCGGCCTGTATTGCCCGCCCGACAGGACGTTCTCGGCGCGGATCGCGTCGAACAGGTAGCGCGTGCCGTCGAGATTGACGGCGTAGCCCTTGTCGAAATCGACCTCGGCCTCGCCGGAGACGATAGCCGCCAGATGCACGATCAGATCGGGGCGATCGGCGACCATGCGCGGCGCAAGCGCGCGGTCGGCGATATTGCCGGCCTCGCTCACGACATCGAAGGCTGCGTCCGGCAGGTCGCCGGCCGCGACGACATCCACCATGCGCAGCGCCGTGACCGGCTTGCCGCCGATGGCGCCGTCGCGGGCGAACCGCTGGCAGAATTTGCGGCCGATCATGCCGGCTGCGCCGGTGACGAGCACTTTCATCGCGTTTCCCCTGTTTTTCGAGTCTTGTTGTAAATCGGCAACGGATCAGCGCGCCGACGAGAAAGCTCTGTAAAGATTACGCAATTGCGAGATGAGGCTATTCCCTCGCGGCGTCTGCGATCTCTATTCGAGCAAAATTCGACATGGCCTGCCCCATTCTGCCCGCATCCCTCCTCCAACAGGCGCCCACCGGCTGGGAAATCCAGAATTGCGAGGATTATCTGTTGAAGAAGACTGTACTTGTTCTTGGTTTGACCATGCTCGCCACCGGCGTCGCCGAAGCTTCCTGGACCGGCAAGGCGTCCTATTACGGGGGGCGCGGCCGCACCGCGAGCGGCGGCCATGTCGGCCACCTGACGGCGGCGCACCGTTCCCTGCCTTTCGGCTCGAAAATCCGCGTGACCAACCTGCACAACAAGCGTTCCGTCGTGGTGACGGTCAACGATCGCGGCCCCTTCGTGCGCGGCCGCATCGTCGACGTATCGACGGGCGCGGCCGGCGTGCTCGGCATGAAGTCGTCCGGCGTCGCGCCCGTGCGCGTGGAACTGGTGTCGCGCTGACATCCGGTCAGCTCCTCAAATCGTCATGCCGCCGTCGACCATATACATCTGCCCGGTCGTGAAGGCGGCTTCGTCGGAGGCGAGGTAGACGGCGATGTCGGCGATCTCGCGCGCCGTGCCGAGGCGCCCCATCGGCTGGCGCGCGACAAAGCTTTCGCGCGCCGCCTGCTCGCTGATGTTGTTCGTCGCGGCCAGCGTCTTGATGCGCTGGTCGAGCGAGGGGCTCTGCACCGTGCCCGGCCCGATGGCGTTGCAGCGGATGTTCTTGCCGATGTAGTCGGCCGCCACCGCCTTGGTCAGGCCGATGACGGCCGCCTTCGACGCGCCGTAGACGTAGCGGTTCGGCAGGCCGCGCACGGATGAGGCGATCGAGGAAATATTGACGATCGAGCCGCCGCCGCGCGCGATCATGCCCGGCAGGAAGGCGCGGATCGTGCGATGCATCGACTTGACGTTGAGATTGAACGAGAAGTCCCAGTCCTCGTCGCTGGTGGTCAGCGCCGAGCCGTGATGCACGAACCCAGCGCAATTGAAGAGAATATCGATTCCGCCCAGCTCCTTGGCCATCGCATCGACGGCGTCGGTCGAGAGCACGTCGAGCCTGCGGCAGTCTGCGCCCTTCAGGACGCCGAGGCTCTTTTCGTCGAGATCGGTGGCGATGACACGCGCGCCTTCCTCGAGAAAGCGCTGCGCGGTCGCCTGACCGATGCCGGCGCCCGCCGCCGTGAGAAACGCGATCTTGCCTTGCAACCTGCCGGCCATTTCAAACTCCCTGATCGATTGTCTTGAGCATGTGGACCATGACGCGGTCGGGCAGCGCCTCCCGCGATTCCTCGGCGAATCCGTGGCGCGCGTACCAGTCGATGTTCGTGAGATAAAGGCTTGCCGTGTAGAGGCGGATCTTCGTGCGCTTCTCGTCGCGCGCGCGCTTTTCGGCGAGCGCCAGAAGGCCGCGGCCGACGCCGGTTCCGCGCGCCTTGGGATGGGTCGCCACGCTCCAGATCAGCATGTCGTCGTCGCGAAATTCGAGCACGAGCGCGCCGTCCGGATCGTTGCGCGGGCCGGCGAGCCAGACTTCCATGTCGCGCAGGACCTGCGCGTAATCGGCCTGCAGCGGCATCGGCGTCGCGCCGAGGATCCTGGCGTTCTCCTCGTAGGCGGCGCGCTGCAGCGCGCTCAGCGCGTCGCCATCGTCTTCGTTCGCGCGCCGCAGGATCATCAGAGGCCTCCGGCGCCCATGAGCTGGCCGAGGCTCGCGCGCTGCTGCCCGTCGGCATCGAAATTATCGGGCGCCAGCCAGGTCTCGAAGGCCGCGCGCCGTATCGGCCATTCGGTGTCGAGCATGGCGAACCAGGCGGTGTCGCGGCTGCGGCCCTTGACGATCATGTGTTGGCGAAACAGGCCTTCGTAGGAGAAGCCGAGCCGCAGCGCCGCATGTTTCGACGGCGCGTTGAGGTCGTTGCACTTCCATTCGAAACGACGATAGCCGAGTTCGAATATGTAGCGCGCGAGCAGGTAGATCGCCTCCGTCGAGCCGGTCGTGCGCTGGAGCGGCGTTCCATAGGTGATGCCGCCGACCTCGATGACGCGATTGGGCGGATCGATGCGCATGAGGGTGAGCGCGCCGACCGCCTTGCCGGACTTGTCGATGACCGCCCAGGCGACGGGATCGACCGATTGCGCGGCCTTCGCGCACCAGGCCTCGAAGCTCGCGAAATCGGCATAGGGTCCGGTGAAGAGATAGCGCCAGATGTCCTCGCGGTCCGCGCCGTGCGTCGCCTCGTAGAGGTCGCGCGCATGCGCTGATGTCAGCGGCTCAAGGCGGATGTGGGCGCCCTCGAAGACGCGGCGTTCCGGACGCGGCGCGGGCGTCGCGTCTACGGGCGGACCGATGGGGGCTGACGTCATTGGCATGCGCAACTCTCAGATGGTCGGGCCTGCCCCTCCCCTTGGAGGGAGGGCAGGGGAGGGGGTCGAGAAACGCTGCGAGATTTGCGTCTTTGCGATTCCGCCCATTTCGCTCGATAGCGCGACCCCCACCCTACAGGCGAAATCGGCAAAGCCGATTTCTGCCGGCCTCCCCACAAGGGGGGAGGGAACAGGTCTGTTGTTCCTAATGATTGTCCCGCGGCACGGGCGAGGCATGGGCCACGTCCTTGAACTCGACCGCGGGTTTGAGAACCATGCCCTGGTCGAATTGCGCGACCATCGAACGCTGGATTTCCTGCCAGGGCGTCTGGCTCTTCGGATACGGAAAGCCGCCGCGCTTCTGCAGGTCGGCGCGGCGTTGCGCGAGCTCTGCATCCGAAATCAGGATGTTGGCCGTGCGCTTCCTCAGGTCGATGCGCACCCTGTCGTCCGTGCGCAGCAGCGCGAGGCCGCCGCCGACGGCTGCTTCCGGCGCGGCGTTGAGGATCGAGGGCGAACCGGACGTGCCGGACTGGCGTCCGTCGCCGATGCAGGGCAGCGATGTGACGCCCCGCTTGATGAGGGCGGCGGGCGGCTGCATGTTCACCACTTCCGCGCCGCCGGGATAGCCGATCGGACCCGTGCCGCGGATGAACAGCAGGCAATGCTCGTCGATCTTCAAGGCGGGATCGTCGATGCGGTGGTGATAATCCTCCGGCCCCTCGAAGACGATGGCGCGGCCTTCGAAGGCTTCCGGGTCCTTCGGGTTCGACAGATAGCGGTCGCGGAATTCCTTCGAGATGACGGAGGTCTTCATCACCGCGGAATCGAAGAGATTGCCCTTGAGAATGATGAAGCCCGCGTCCTGCATCATCGGCTTGTCGATCGGCTTGATGACGTCCG
>JBDHTL010000006.1:0-55494 GCA_039808645.1 Rhodoblastus sp.
CTGCGACTGGGCGGCAGGCTGGACCGTCGGTTGCTGCGCGGCGACCTGCCGCGCGCCGAGCGTCTTCCCGATCTCGGTCAGACGCGCCGCGTAGGACGCGGTCAGGCATTCGGTCGCCTGGTCGCCTGCGCGCGCGCAATCGCGGTTGCGCGCGGAGATCCACTGGCGCTGCGCCTGTTTCAGAAGATCGAGCGCGACGGCGTCGTCGCGCAGCGCATATTGCGCGCGGGCGTAGGCGCCGGCGAGCGCATTGTCCTGCGCGCGCAGCGCCGCCGAGGCGCAGATGGCCGTCTCGATCGGCGGCGACGCCCTGGAACAGTCGAAAGATTGGGCGAAGGCGGGGCTCGCGCTCAGCAGCAGCACGGCCGGCAGGCGGCCGGCGACACGCGCGCTCGCGCGCGCGTCAGACTTGTCGACCATAAATCCCCCAGTTCCGCGCGCGCTCAGGCCGCGTCGCGGTCTGCGTTCTTCTCACGACGGCATCGTGAGCCGGCCTGCAAGCTGACGCAAGGCGAATGGCGGATATGTGACATTGCGCACAGATTGCGCGGCGTCTGCCGGCGCGCGCGGTCGATTCGCGTCGCTCAGTGATTGTTTCCCCCGGCCGGCCCATGATCGGAAACCCGATCGGAGAGCGCGAGCACCAGCGCGGACACGACGAACGAAAGGTGGATGCCGACCGACCACCACAGGTCGCGATCGGTGGCGTTCTTCAGGTCCATGAAGGCGCGCAGCAGCTGGATCGCGGAGATCGCCACGATGGACGACATGAGCTTGAGCTTGAGACCGGAGAAGTCGATGTCGCCCATCCATTCCGGCCATTGCTTTGGCTGGTCGTTGTCGATCGGCGAAACGAAATTCTCGTAGCCCGAAAAGATGACGAGCACGATCAGCGACCCGACCAGCGTCATGTCGATGAGCGACAGGATGTCGAGTATGACCGCCGCCTCGCTCGAGTGGACGAGCGTCGCGACCATGTGGGCTGCGTGCTGCACGAGCTTGAAGAGCAGCGCGAACAGGCTCGCGACGAGGCAGAAGTAGAAGGGCGCAAGCAGCCAGCGGCTCGAGAACAACCAGACCTGCAGGGTGCGGGCGAATTTGTGCATACGGACTCCCCGCGCCAGAGATGGCACGGGGACCGGCGCCTCGGCAAGCAGGCTCAGGCGCCGATGTCGCCGGGCCCTGCGGGGCAGGAGACGCCCGTGCCGCCGAGGCCGCAATAGCCCGCCGGATTCTTGGCGAGATATTGCTGATGATAATCCTCCGCGAAATAGAAGGCCGGCGCGGCGGCGATCTCGGTCGTCAGGGCGCCGAAGTTCCGCGCGGCCAGTTCCGTGCCGAACAGGGCGGCGGATGCGCGGGCGGCGGCGAGATCGCGATCGTCCGCCGCGTAGATCGCGGATCGGTATTGCGTGCCGATGTCGTTTCCCTGCCGCATGCCCTGCGTCGGGTCGTGATTCTCCCAGAAGGTCTTCAGCAGACGCGCATAGGAAATCTTCGCGGGATCGTAGACGACGAGCACCGCCTCCGTATGGCCGGTCATGCCGGAACAGACCTCCTCGTAGGTCGGGTTCGGCGTATGGCCGCCGGCATAGCCGACGGCGGTGATCCAGACGCCCTCGCCGAGCTGCCAGAACTTGCGCTCGGCGCCCCAGAAGCAGCCCATGCCGAAAATCGCCTGCCGCATGCCTTCGGGATAGGGGCCTTTCAGCGGGCGGTCGAAGACGAAATGGCGGGGGGCGGTCGGGATCGGGTCGGAACGGCCCGGCAGGGCCTGTGCGGCGCTCGGCAGAGCGACACGCTTGCGCAGCATGAACATGAGCGTCCTCCTGGCCGCAAATCTAATGGGCTCGATCCGAATCGCCAGCAAGACGCCGATCACAATGGCGTCAAGGGACGATTAGCCGCGGCTGGAATAGCCGATCTTGACGACCCGGCGCCGCGTCGCGGCGAACAGCAGGCCGCCCAGCGCGCCGGCAAACAGCCAGCCGGGCAGCGCAAGCAGCGTGGTCGCGACGGGCTTCCAGGCGAAGTGGCCGAGCCGGCTCTCGATGGCGCCCTGAAGCAGCGGATATTTCGAGGGCGCGAGCTGCTCGAGGATCGCGGCCAGCGGCGTCACGATCAGCGTGTCCGACGCGATGGTCTTCGTGCCGTCGATGACGAGGGCGGCGAAGGCCGCCGCCAGCAGAAGCAGACCGAAAAAGCGGGCGATCACACGAAGCATGCGGCTCGAGGCGCTGGAAATGAGCGAACGGCCGGAGCGATGCCACAGAAGCGCGCGGAGGCCAAGCGGCATGATTGTGGCGGCTCAGGCCCGCGCGCGGCCCATGTGCAGGAAACCCCAGGGGCTCGGCATTTCGCCGCAGGGCACGTGCACCAGCGCCGGCTTGCGCAGCGCGAAGGCCTTTTTCAGCGCGGCTTCCAGTTCCGTTGCGTCCTTGGCGCGGAACGCGGCTGCGCCAAAACTCTCGGCGAGCGCGCAGAAATCCGGGTTCTTCAAGTCGCAGGCGATGAAATGGCTGTCGAAGCGCTCCTTCTGCAGGAGCTTCACATTGCCGAAAGCGCCGTTGTCGAAGACGACGACTACCACCGGCAGATTGTGCTGCACGGCGGTGGCCAGTTCCTGCACCTGGTACATGAAGCCGCCGTCGCCCGCGATCGCCACGACCGCGCGGCCGGGCATGGCCGCCTGCGCGCCCAACGCCGTTCCGTAGCCCCAGCCGAGATTGTCCTGATAGCCCGGCGACAGGAAAGTGCGCGGCGCATAGGTCGGAAAGGCGAGGCGGCTGGCGAAGCCGATTTGCGTGACCTCGTCGACAAAAATGCCGTCGTCCGGCAGGGCGCGGCGGATGGCGCGCACGAAGGAAAGCTGCGGCTCCAGCGCGCCGATTTTTTCGGCGAACCAGGCGCGATGGCCGGCAAACTCGTCCTCGCGGCTCTCGCGCTTCGCCATGTATTTCGGCAGACGGTCCAGCAGCGCGCGCACGCCCTCGGCGGCGTCGGCGACCAGCGCCGCCTCGGCGCGGACGAAACGGTTGGGCTCCGTCGGATCGATGTCGATGCGCAGAATCTTCAGGTCCTTGTCGAGGCCCCATTCGTTCTGGCCGATCAGCAGGCGCGTGCCGATGCCGATGACGACGTCGGCGTCCTTCCACAGGCGATGGCCGATGGGCATGGGAATGGAGAGGCGATGGCGGCCGTCGATGACGCCCTGACCGCGCCGATAGGCGACCACCGGCGCCTCGAGAAGCGCGGCGAGCGCGGTCACCTCGGCGCTGGCGTCCAGCGCCCCGCCGCCGACGACGATCAGCGGCTTTTTGGCGGCGCCGAGGATTTTCGCTAGCTTTTCGACCGTGTCGGCGTCCACCGGCGGGCGCTGCGGCTTCGCCAGTTCGGGCGCCGCGACCGGCGTGCGCCGCGCCCAGACGTCCATGGCGCATTCCAGCATGACCGGGCGCTGGCGGCCCGAGAGCGCGGCCGACAGGGCCGTGGCGGCGAGCGGCGCGGCCTCGTGCGGCGCGTCGATGCGGGCGGCGAATTTCGTGATGTGGCGAGCAAGGCCGACCTGATCGGGGATTTCGTGCAGCTGCCCGAGGCCGCGGTCGATCGTGTCGGCCGGGATCTGGCCGACCAGCGCCAGGACGGCTGCGTTCATGCCGTAGGCGGTCAGCATGGCCGCCCCCGCATTGAGGAAGCCCGGCCCCGGCACCACCGCAAAGGCCTGCGGCTTGCCTGTGGCCAATGCTGCGCCAAGAGCCATGTAGGCGCCGCCCTGCTCGTGGCGGGCGTGGAGAAAGCGCAGCCGGTTGCGATTCTGCCAGAAGGCGTCGAACAGCGGATCGTTATGGACGCCCGGCAGGCCGTAGACCGTGTCCAGCCCGTTGGCGATCAACGTCTCGACGAGCGCGTCGGCGGCGCGGTGCTGTTCCATGATTTCCTCCGGGCGATTTACTTAACATGTTAATTTAAATTTGGACGTTCGGCAATCGGCAGTCGCCCGATTGCCTGGTGCCCGCTGCCGAATGCCGACTGCCGCTCACCGCGCCACCACCGCCTCCAGAAACGCCGCCAGATCGTCGGTCGTGAAATCGATGTGCGGTTCGGCGCCGGTCGCGATCTCCCAGACCTCGCGCTCGACCTCGTCTTCCGTGCGGGGAACGACGAGCGTCGTCACCATGCCGCGGGCATGCGGCACTTCGAGATTGTGCGCGATGTCCTCGAACATCGCGGCTTCCCGGGGATCGACGCCGTGGCGCTCGAAAAAGCGGTCGTAGGTCTCGGCGTAGGGCTTGGGCAGGAGGTCGGCGGCGACGATATCGAACACGTCCTCGAAGAGGTCGTGGATGCCGAGCCTTTCCGCCGTGCGGATGGCGTGCTCGCGCGAGCCGTTGGTGAGGATGAGCTTGCGGCCGGGCAGCGCCGCTATGCCCTGCGCCAGCGAATGGTTCGGCTTCAGCGAGGAGCGGTCGATGTCGTGCACGAAGGCGAGAAAGTCTTCCGCCGTCACGTCGTGCTCGCTCATCAGGCCACGCAGCGTCGTGCCGTAGCGCTGGTAATAATATTTCTGCAGCGCGCGCGACGACATGCCGTCGAGCCCGAACAATTGCGCCAAGAACAGGGTGATGCGCTGGTCGATCTTCGGCCAGAGATCGGAGCCCGCCGGGTAGAGCGTGTTGTCGAGATCGAACACCCACGCGCGCACATGCGAAAAGCGCCGCGCTATGTCGCGCGGCAGCTTCGGGGCGTTGACGTCGAGTTGCTGCTTCACCTTGTAATCAGGGTTCCCGCGCCGTGGTCGGTCAGCAGTTCGACGAGCACGGCATGCTCCATCTTGCCGTCGACGATGACGACGCCTTCCACGCCCTGCTCGATCGCGTAGATGCAGGTCTCGACCTTCGGGATCATGCCGCCGGTGATCGTGCCGTCGGCGATGAGGCCGGGAATGTCGGAAACCCTGAGCTCCTTGATGAGCTGCTTGTTCTTGTCGAGTACGCCGGCGACGTCGGTGAGGAAGATGAGACGCTTGGCGCGCAAGGCGCCCGCAATGGCGCCGGCGAACGTGTCGGCGTTGATGTTGTAGGTCTCGCCGTCCGCGCCCTGCGCCACAGGCGCCAGCACGGGAATGAGCTCGCGGCCGAGCACCTGGTCGAGCACGGTCGTGTCGACCTTGGAGGGCTCGCCGACGAAGCCGAGATCGACGACCTTCTCGATGTTGGAATCGGCGTCGTAGACTGTGCGCGCGACCTTCGTCGCCGTCACCATGTTGCCGTCCTTGCCGCAGAGCCCGATGGCGCGGCCGCCCTCGGCGTTGATGAAGCCGACGATCTGCTTGTTGATCGAACCGGCCAGAACCATTTCGACGATCTCGACCGTCGCCTTGTCGGTGATGCGCAGGCCCGCGGCGAATTCCGACTTGATGCCGAGCTTCGACAGCATGGCGCCGATCTGCGGTCCTCCGCCGTGCACGACCACAGGGTTCACGCCGGATTGCTCCAGCAGCACCATGTCGCGGGCGAAGTCGCGCGCCACCTTGTCGTCGCCCATGGCGTGGCCGCCGTATTTCACCACCACCACGGCCTCGTCGTAGCGCAGCATGTGCGGCAGGGCGCGCACAAGGGTCTGCGCCGTGGCGTGGGCTGCGTCGTACTGGTTCTTGTCGTTCATGGGGGCGTCCGTGGCGGCGTCCGTTGGATGGGGCGACTTATCTAGCGGCGGGACGCCATATTCTCAATGCGCAGGGATCACAGCACGCCGTATCGCCGGAACCAGACGAGCGTGCGCGCCCAGGCGTCCTCGGCCGCCGCCTTGCGGTAGCTCGACCTGAAATCCGCGTGAAAACCATGCGGGGCGCCGGGATAGATATGGAATTCGGCGGTCTTGCCCGCCTCCTTCAATCTGTCCTGCATTTCCTCGACCAGCATGACGAGAATGCCCTGGTCGGCCTCGCCGTAGAGGCCGAGCACCGGCGCCTTCATCTCGCCCGCCAGCTCCATCGCGCTCTTCGGCCAGATCGCCTTCTGTTCGGGCGGGTCCTCGAGCGGGCCGTAGAAGGCGACGCCGGCCTTCGGCGGATGCGCGGAGGCGCAATATTCCCAGACGGTCCGCCCGCCGCGGCAGAAGCCGACGATGCCGAGCCGCGCGACGTCGCCGCCCTGCCCTTTCGCCCAGCCGACGGTCGCGTCGAGATCGGCGATCAGCTCGGCGTCGGGCTTGAGGTTCACGACCGACATGATCTTCGAAAAATCCGTCTGCTTCGGCAGATCGACGCCGGCGCGGAAATAATAGTCCGGCGCGATCGCGAAGGCGCCCGCCTTCGCCAGCCGTCGCGCGACGTCGCGGATATATTCGTGGACGCTGAACACTTCCGGCGCGACGAGAACGACCGGCGGGTTCGCGGCTTTCTCGGGCCGCGCGAAATAGACGGGCATGTCGCCGCCCGGGACCGCGACCTTGCCCTCGCCCGTCGTCAGCCCCGCCGCATCCGTGCGGATCGCCTCGGCGCGCACGGGGCCGGCCGCGAGCGCATAGCCCGCGGCAGCCGCGCCCGAAGCTCGCATGAAACCGCGGCGCGACAGCGGCGGCGGCGTCCACAGGCCCTTGACGTCGGCTGGCAGCTTCATGCGCGCGTCCTCCGCGCACAGATTATTACGCGCCGCGTTCGGCCAGCAATCGCGCGATCGCCGCGCGCAGCTCCGGCACGCCCTCGCCAGTGTGGCTGGAGGTGATGAGCACATGCGGAAAGGCCGCCGGGCGCTTGGCGATCTTCGCCTGCGTCTCGGCCAGAAGACGCTCGACGTCGCCCTTTTTGACCTCGTCCTTCTTGGTGAGAACGAGCGCGTAGGAGACGGCGGAGGCGTCGAGCATGTCGAGCATCTCCTCGTCCACCTTCATCACGCCGCGCCGGCCATCGATCAGGACGTAGACGCGCAGCAGTTTCGCGCGGCCGCGAAGGTAGTCCTTCATCAGCCCGTCCCACGACGAGATCTTGGTCTTGGAGACCGCCGCATAGCCGTAGCCGGGCATGTCGACGAGGCGGGCGCGCTCGACGTCCTCCGGACCGTTCCGGCCGAGCGCGAAGAAATTCAGCTGCTGCGTGCGGCCGGGCGTATGCGAGACGCGCGCGAGAGTCTTGCGGCCGGTCAGCGCATTCAGGAGCGAAGACTTGCCGACATTGGAGCGGCCGGCGAAGGCGAATTCGGCAGGGCCCGAGGGCGGCAGGTCGCCCGCCTTGGCGGCCGCCCAGATGAAATCGCAGGGGCCGGCGAAGAGCTTGCGGCCGGCTTCGGCGTAATCGGGTTCTGCTGGCGATTCCACTTCATTGACCCACAAATGTCATCCCCGCGAAAGCGGGGATCCAGAGCCGCGCCGGCATCGACTGGATTCCCGCTTTCGCGGGAATGACAGACGCGGCGCGCGCTACGCCGTCTTGCGACGGAACGTCTTCGACAGATTGTCCCAGAGATCGAAGGGCACGCCGGCGCGCTTCATGATCCACCATTGCTGCGCCACCGACAGCAGGTTGTTCCACGTCCAGTAGATGACCAGGCCCGCCGGGAAGGAGCCCATCATGAAGGTGAAGATGACCGGCATCCACGCGAACATCTGGCGCTGCACCGGATCGGTCGCCTCCGGGTTCATCTTCATCTGCACCCACATCGACACGCCCATCAGCAGCGGCCAGACGCCGAGCCACAGGAACGAGCCGAAGACCGGGATGTGCGTCGGATCGAACGGGATGAGGCCGAACAGGTTGAAGACGTTGGTCGGATCGGGCTGTGACAGGTCCTTCACCCAGCCATAGAACGGCGCCTGCCGCATCTCGATGGTGACGAACAGGACCTTGTAGAGCGAGAAGAAGACCGGGATCTGGATCAACATCGGCAGGCAGCCGGCGACCGGATTGACCTTCTCGCGCTTGAACAGCTCCATCTGCTCCTGCTGCTGCTTCACCTTGTCGTCGGGATATTTCGCCTGCAATTCCTTGAGCTGCGGCTGCAGCGCCTTCATCTTCGCCATCGACAGGTAGGACTTGTTGGCGAGCGGCAGGAAGGCGAGCTTGACGATGACGGTGACGGCAAGGATCGCGAGGCCGAAATTGCCGAGGAGCTTGTAGAGATAGTCGATGAGTTTGAACATCGGCTTGGTGATGAAATAGAACCAGCCCCAGTCGATCAGCAGTTCGAACTTGGCGATGCCCGGGCTCTGCTGATAGCGGTCGAGCAGTTCGGACACTTTCGCGCCGGCGAAGACGAAGGTCTTGGCCTCGCCGCTCTTGCCGGCTTCGATCGTCTGCGGCGCGCCCAGCGCGTCGGCCTGATAGGTCTTGGCCGTCGCGCCGCCGCCCGACAGGCGTCCGTCGAAGGGCTTCGACTGGTCGGGCGCGACGGTCGCCGCCCAGTATTTGTCGGTGAAGCCGACCCAGCCGCCCGTACCCTTGAAGGTCTTCTGGCCGCCGGTTTCCTTCTCGATCTTGTCGTAGGCCCATTCCTGGATGCCGCTGTCGCCGATGACGCCGATCAGGCCCTCGTGCAGCACCGAATAGCCCGACGTCTCGGGCTTGCCGTGGCGCGAGACGAGCGAGAAGGGATAGAGCGTGACGGACTTGTCGGTCTTGTTCTCGACCGTGTCCTGCACGGTGAAGAGATAATCGTCGTCGACCGACACCTTGCGCTTGAAGACGAGGCCCTTGCCGTTGTCGAAGGTCAGGGTCACCGGCGTCGTCGCGGTGAGCCTGGTTCCGTCCGCGATCCACAGCGTGTCGGGACCGGGCAGGTCGATCTTCTCGCCGGCGGCCGGCACGAAGCCGATCTCGGCGTAGAACGGATGCGGCGCGCCCGAGGGCGAGAGCAGCTCGATGGTCGGGCTCTTGGGGTCGACCGTCTCGTGATATTTCTTCAGGCGCAGGTCGTCGATGCGGGCGCCCTTGAGCGCGATCGAGCCGGACAGGCTCGCCGTGTCGACGATCAGGCGGGGGCTGGCGGCGAGCGCCTCCTGGCGCGATTTCGCGACGCCGGGAACGGCCGCGCCGGGCGCAGCGGGGCCGCCGGCCTGCGGGGCCGCCGCGCCGGGTTGCGGCGCCGCCGGCGCGTCGGAGGTCGGGCGCGGCGGCAGCGATTGCTGCTCCTTCAGATCGGCGCGCTGCTGGGTGAGCTTGGGCGCGCCGACGAAATATTGCCAGCCGACCAGAACCAACACCGACAGGGCGATCGCGAGAAACAGGTTCTTGGTGTCGTTCATCATGACGAGGGGGGCCTGGCTTTCGGCCGCCGCGGCGCATGAGGCGCGGCGAGGGCTGCGGACATGTCGGACATCAATTGGGCGAAGGGAAGGTCGAGCGCGCGCGGGCGCGCCACGAACACATAGTCGCAGCCGGGCGACGCCGAAAGGGCCGCCCCCTGCCGCAGCGCCTCGCGCAGGCGCCGCCGGATGCGGTTGCGGCGCACGGCCGACGGCACGGTCTTCTTGGCGACGGTCAGCCCGAAGCGCGCGGGCGCGTCCCGCGCCTCGTCGCCCGCTGCGTCGCGGCAGTTGGCCTGCAGGACGAAAGCGGAGGCGTGGCGCCGCGAACCGCGGGCGGCGGCCAGGAATTCCTTGCGCTTCTTGAGGCGAAGGGGCGCCGCGCCGCCGCTGGTCATGTCAGCTCCGATGCCGAACCACGATCGCCGGCCGCAGGGCCGCGGCCGGGCGGCTCCAGGCGCGTCCGATCAGGCCGACAGCTTCTTGCGGCCGCGGGCGCGACGGGCGGCGATGACCTTGCGGCCGCCGACCGTGGCCATGCGCGAACGGAAGCCGTGACGGCGCTTGCGCACGAGCTTGGAAGGTTGATAGGTCCGCTTCACGGGATCTCTCCGAAAATTGCGCGGGCGCCGAACAAGGACGCAATAGCAGCGCCCGACGTCGGCGCCGCCGAAATCGCTGCGGGCTTATAGGGGCAAGCCCGGGGCCAAGTCAACGCGGGCGGCGAAGAGACGCCGGCGGTCACAAAGCGGACATGCGCCGCGTCCAGAGGAACGCTAGATCACCGTCCAATCGCGGCCGGAACGGCCGCCCCATACCGAGGAGGCGGGCATGACCCTGCCGAACGAGCCGCGCCCGACCGAAATTCCGCGCGAGCACGATATCGACGACGAGGAGATCGACGGTCTCGACGAGGCCGGCGAGGAGGCGGCGGCCGACGAGATGGAAGCCCACGAGGCGGCGGGAACGCCGGCCGCGCCCGGCCGGCCCCGCCCGAAGAAGCTGCCGTCCGCGCTCACCGGCCGCAAGTACCGCAAGCGGGACCTCGTCAAGATCGACCAGCTGCGGCCCTCGCTCGCCGATCGCATCCGGCGCGACTATCCGGACCTTCCGCCCCACGCCAAGATCAGCGTCGGCGAGCTCGCCCGCTACCGGATGCTCTACGTCGAGGAGCTGCTGCAGCTCGAGCACGGCGAATTCACCGAGCTCGACCGGCAGGTCGCGGAGAGCATTTCCAAGCAGGACACGATCGCGGAGAACACGGAGGAGGAATACGAGGAGCATCGAACCTTCGGCGAGCGCCTGTCCGACCATCTGGCGAGCTTCGGCGGCTCCTGGTCCTTCCTGATGTCGTTCGCCTTCGTGCTGCTGGTGTGGATGGCCTTCAACGTCTGGCGCGGCGAGCAGACGGCGTTCGACCCCTACCCGTTCATCCTGCTCAATCTCGTCCTGTCGTGCCTCGCCGCGATCCAGGCGCCGATCATCATGATGAGCCAGAAGCGCCAGGAGGAGAAGGACCGCCAGCGCTCGTTCAACGACTATCGGGTGAACCTGAAGGCGGAACTGGAAATCAGGCACCTGCACGAGAAGATCGACTATCTGATCTCGCGCCAGTGGCAGCGCCTGTCGGAAATCCAGCAGGTGCAGATGGAAATGCTGCACGAGAGCGGGCGACGCAAGAAGGTGAAGTCGCCGAGAACCGCGGATGGCGAGCCGACCGCGACGGAGGATGGCGAAGGCGCCTGAGGCGCGCTCAGCGCGTCAGGCGGCGCGAGAGGATGTTATTGGCGATCTGCTGGAAGGTCGCGACGATGCCGCCGGAATCCTGGGCGAGGAAGGAATTGGACGGCGAATTCGCGCAGCTCTGCAGCACGTTGATCCCGGTCGCGTCGATCGGATTGCTCGGCACGGAGAAACCCACGGTGTAGATCTGCACGCCGACCGCCCTGGCGTTGGCGCAGGCTTCCAGCAGGGCGGCGTCCATCTGGGCGCGGTAGTTGGACGCGGTCGTGGGCCCCGCCGATGCGCCGCCGTAGTTCGACACGCGATTGTTCACGTAGAACCCCAGCGCCGAATACATCGACTGGTAGGGCGACGAGGGATTGCCGACCCAATGGTCGAAACCGTCGGTCATCAGCACGATGATCTTCGTATTGTTGGTCTGGCCATAGGGCTGGGGCTTCCTGGCGCCGACGCCGCTACCGCTCGCGCCCGTGTTGGCGAAGGGGCCGTTGGGCGAAATCGTCCGCCAGGCCCACATGAACCCGGGCAGGAGCGCGGTGTCGCCGTTCGGCGCCATTTTCGTCAGCGCCCCGCCCGCGCCCGAGATGGACGACATGTCGCTGGTCAGCGTGGTGAGAGGCGCGATGGAGCAGCCGAGATTGGGGCCGGCGGCGAACTTGCCCGCGCCGCCGTTGACGCCGGAAATGGCGCTGGAGACGCCGGCGACCGCCTGCCCCTTGTATTTGCAGATCTTGCTCGCGCCGCTGCCGTGCGAGATCGGGTTGGCCAGGTCGGCCGTCTCGTAGACGTCGCCCGAGGCGCAGACCCCGCCGCCGTCGTTCAGATAGGAATTGTACGAATAATACTGGCCGCCGCAGCCGGTCGACGCCGGATACTGGCCGGACGGCGTGAAGGAATAGCAGGCGCCGCCGGTCGCCGCGCCCGCGTCGTCGGGCGCGACATACGGCACGAACAGCGTATCCGGCCTGCCCTGCGAGGGCGCGTCGTCCGTCGTCAGATAGGGCGCCGGCCGCTCCTCCACGCAGCCGCCCCAGGTCGCGTTCATGACCGCCAGCAGGTCGAAGCGCGAAGCCGGCGTCCAGGGCGCGCCGGTCGGGCGCACGTAATTCTGCCAGTGGATCGAGGACTGGCCGAACCGATCGAGCCAATTGGCGGCGCTGTTGTAGTAATTGTCCGCGCCGACATTCACCGCGCTCGCGAACGGCACGACCGAGATCGCCGCATTGGGCTTGGCCGGATTGGGATTGACCACGGCGACGAGGTTGGTCGCCGCCGCCACGAGCGCCTGCATCTTGCTCTGGCCGCCGGCCGATTCGGCCATGGAGCCGGTATTGTCGAGGGCCAGCGCGATCTCGAACGTCGCATTGTTGGCGGCGTAGGCCGTCGCGCCGACCTGGCCGCGCGAAAGCATGAACGGCAGCAGCATCCGGATGTTCATCGACGTGTCGATGCACAGCTGCCCGTTCGGTCCCTGCCTCAGGTCGAGGCGCGGATGCTGGCCCGGCATGGCGCCGTCGAGCGCCCGGCGCACCGCCTTCCGCGTTTCGCTGCCGATACTGCCGCCCGAATAGCTCGGCACGCCGGCCAGGATCGCGGAATCCGCGGCGGCCTGCAGTTCGGTCCGCACGCCGCTCATCCGCGTGTAGTCGATCGCCGCGCCCACCGCGCCGAGGACGACGAACAGCGACATGCCGAAGACGATCGCGACAACGCCGTCCTCGGACCGGCGGAAGCGGGACAAACGACACGAGATCATGCGCACCTGCGAGGGCGCCCTTGGGCGGGCGGCGTCTCACCTGACGGCACAATGACTTAGACAGGGTAAACTTGCCGATGGCTCCCGATGCTTCGGCCGTCTCGAGCGTTGCCTGAACCCGAACATCGTGAATGAATCGTTGCCGGATGCGCGCCAGGTCCCCGTCGAGACGTTTCAGCCGCCGACTATGCGGGCGATGACGCGGGCGGTGTAGTCCACCATGGGCACGATGCGCGCATAGTTGAGCCGCGTCGGGCCGATGACGCCGAGGACGCCGACGACGCGGCGGTCGCCGTCGCGGAAGGGCGCGGCGATCATCGAGGAGCCGGAGAGCGAGAACAGCTTGTTCTCCGAGCCGATGAAGATGCGCACGCCCTCGCCGTTCTCGGCGCGCGAGAGCAGGTCGATCACCTCGGTCTTGGTCTCGAGGTCATCGAACAGCAGGCGGATGCGCTCGAGATCCTCGATGGCGGTCAGGTCTTCGAGCAGATTGCCCTGCCCGCGCACGATGAGCTGGCGGCGCGCGCCGTCGAGGCCGGCCCAGCTCGCAAGCCCCGCCTCGACGAGGCGCGCGGTCAGTTCGTCGAGTTCGGCCTCGACCAGCCTGCGGCCCGCCTCCATCTCGGCGCGCACCTGGTCGAGCGTGCGGCCGCGGATGCGGGCGTTGAGGTAATTGGCGGCGGTCGTCAGCGCGGAATAGGGCAGGTCGGGCGGGATGACGAGAATGCGGTTCTCGACCGATCCGTCCTCGGACACGAGCACCGCCAGCGCGCGGCCGGGATCGAGCCGGACGAATTCGATCTGGCGCAGGCGCCGGTCGTCCTTGGAGGTGACGACGACGCTGGCGCCGCGCGTCAGCCCCGAGAGCAGGCTGGACGCCTGGCCCAGCAGCGCTTCGAGACCGGCGTCGGTCGGCTGGCCGCCGACCTGGCTCTCGATGCGGGTGCGCTCCTCGGGCGAGAGCTCGCCGACCTGCAGGAGCGAATCGACGAAGAAGCGCAGGCCAGTCTCGGTCGGCAGGCGCCCGGCGCTGGTGTGGGGCGCATAGACGAGGCCCAGTTCCTCGAGATCCTGCATAACGTTGCGGATCGACGCCGGCGACAGCGGCATCGGCAGGATGCGCGACAGATGGCGCGAACCGACCGGCTCGCCGGAATCAAGGTAGGATTCGACAATCGACCGAAAGATTTCGCGCGAGCGGGAATCGAGCGCGCCCAGCGCGCCCGTCGATCCCGTTTTCCCGTTCAGCGCGGACATGCGCGAAAAATGGCGGCGGCGGCGCGCGATGGCAAGCCCACGTCGCCGTCCGGCGGCCTTCCTCCGTTCGACTCTATTGACGCTTGGCCGGCCGCTCACTAGCGTCTGACATGCTAGCACTGGCGCCACGAGCGTCGGCGCGCAAGATTCCGGGGAGCGGCAATTGGCGGTCCAGACGAGCGAAAAAATTCCTGCGCGCAAGCGGCTGACGGCCGATCGCGCGCCGCGCACGTCCAAGGCCGACCAGGTCTACACCGAGATCAAGGAAGCGATCCTGTCCGGCGTCCTGACGCCCGGCGGGGCCATCGACAAGCTCGCGCTCTGCGGCAAGCTCGGCGTCTCGCGTTTCCCTGTCACTGCCGCGATCAACCGGCTCGCCTTCGAACGCCTTGTGGTGATCGAGCCGCAGCACGGCTCGTTCGTCGCCAAGATCGCCGCCAACGACGTGCGGGAATGGATGATGATCCGCCGTGCGCTGGAGGCGGAGATCGCCAGCGAGGCCGCGCGCGCCCTGCCGGCCGACACGCAGCGCGAGATCGAGCGCAACCTGCGCTACCAGCAGGCCGCCGCCGAGGCCGGCGACGTCGCGGGCTTCTACGTGCTCGACGTGGAATTCCACAAGCTGATCGTCGACGGCATGGCGCTGCGCCATGCCCGCGAAATCCTCGACGGCCTGCGCTCGCATCTCGAGCGCGTGCGCCGCATCGCGCTCTCGCCGCCGGGCCGGTTGCCGATCGCCTATGCCGAGCACAAGCGCATCTTCGACGCCATCATGGTGAAGAACGGCGCGGACGCCGCCGCCGCCATGCGGGCGCATCTCGACGCGACCACCGCGACCTTCGAACGGATCGCCGAACAGAATCCCGACAATTTCATCGGTTGAGGCCCATGTCCGAGGCATCATCGCCGCGCGCGCTGCGCCTGAACGAAGCCGACAATATCGTCGTCGCCGTCGACGCATTCCCGCCCGGCTTCGCCTATGGCGACGCGACCGCGCGCGAGCGGGTGCCCCGCGGCCACAAGATGGCGATCGCGCCGATCGCGGCCGGCGAACCCGTGCGCAAGTTCGGCCAGATCATCGGCTTCGCCTCGAAGCCGATCGCGCCCGGCCAATGGGTGCATGAGCACAATGTCGAATGCCGCGATTTCGAACGCGATTACGCGTTCGCGCAGGAGGCGCGCGAGGAGGCCGTCCTGCCGGAAGGCGCGCGCGCGACCTTCGAGGGCTTTCGCCGCGCGGGCGGCAAGGTCGGCACGCGCAATTACATCGCGATCCTCACGTCGGTGAACTGCTCGGCTTCCGTCGCGCGCTTCATGGCCGAGGAGATCCAGCGTTCCGGCCTGCTCGCGCAATATCCCGATATCGACGGCGTGATCCCGCTGACGCATGGCGGCGGCTGCGCACTCGACGTGAAGGGCGAGGGCTACGAGGTCCTGAAGCGCACGCAATGGGGCTACGCCGTCAATCCGAACGTCGGCGGCGTCGTCATGGTCGGGCTCGGCTGCGAGGGCTTCCAGATCGCGCGCTTCAAGGAAGCCTATGGCCTGAAGGAAACCGACACGTTCCGCACCATGACCATCCAGGAGGTCGGCGGCACGAAGAAGACGGTGATGGCCGGCGTGGACGCGATCAAGACCATGCTGCCGCTGGTCGCCAAGGCGCGGCGCGAGACGTGCATGGCCTCCGACCTCATCCTCGCCCTGCAATGCGGCGGCTCGGACGGCTATTCCGGCATAACCGCCAATCCGGCGCTGGGCGCGGCGGTGGACGAACTCGTGCGGCACGGCGGCACTGCGATCCTGTCGGAAACGCCGGAGATCTACGGGGCCGAACACCTGCTGACGCGCCGCGCGGCCAACAGGGAAGTGGGCGAGAAACTCGTCTCGACCATCCGCTGGTGGGAGGATTACACCGCGCGCAACAAGATGGAGATGAACAACAATCCCTCGCCCGGCAACAAGGCGGGCGGGCTCACCACCATTCTGGAAAAGTCGCTCGGCGCGGCCGCGAAGGGCGGGACGACGACCATGCGCGCGGTCTACGATTACGCCGAACTCGTGACCGAAAAGGGCTTCGTCTTCATGGACACGCCGGGCTATGATCCGGTCGCCGCCACGGGCCAGGTCGCCGGCGGCGCGAATTTGCTCGCCTTCACCACGGGGCGCGGCTCGGCCTACGGCTGCAAGCCCACGCCCTCGTTCAAGCTCGCCACCAACAGCGACATCTACCGCCGCATGATCGACGACATGGACATCGATTGCGGCGAGGTGCTCGACGGCGTCTCGATCGAGGACAAGGGCAAGGAAATCTTCGACGCGCTGCTGAAGGTGGCCTCGGGAGCGCGCACCAAGTCGGAGGAACTCGGCTACGGCGACGCGGAATTCGTGCCCTGGACCATCGGCGCGACGATGTAGGCCGCGACAATGCAGGGCGCGACAATGCTGGGCGCGACATGGCCTGCGCAATACGGCACAGCGGTCCTGCGCGGGCAGGCCTCGCTTCCGGCGGGCGCCGCCCTATAGATTTGATCCATCAATCAAGGCTGGAGGGTAAAACGCTCATGAAACTACGTTCGCTCGCATTCGCCGCCGCGCTGACCGCCTCGACGGGCATGGCCGCCTTCGCGCAGACCCCCGTCAAGATCGGCATTCTCAACGACCAGTCCGGCGTCTATGCCGACTTCGGCGGCAAATGGTCGCTCGACGCCGCGAAAATGGCTGTCGAGGATTTCGGCGGCAAGGTGCTCGATCGCCCGATCGAGATCGTGACGGCCGACCATCAGAACAAGCCCGACGTCGCCACGACGATCGCGCG
Source organism: Rhodoblastus sp. (assembly GCA_039808645.1). GTDB lineage: Bacteria > Pseudomonadota > Alphaproteobacteria > Rhizobiales > Beijerinckiaceae > JAJXWB01. The sequence continues at coordinate 16,809 of JBDHTL010000006.1, forward strand.
CAAATGGTACGACGTCGACGGCGTCGACGCGATCATGGAACTGACGACCTCGTCCGTCGCGCTCGCCGTGCAGGACCTGTCGAAGGAAAAGAAGAAGATCAACATCGTCACCGGCGCCGCGACCACGGCGCTCACCCAGAAGAGCTGCTCGCCCTATGGCTTCCACTGGGCCTACGACACGCATGCGCTTGCGGTCGGCACCGGCGGCGCGCTGGTGGAGAACGGCGGCGACACCTGGTTCTTCCTGACCGTCGACTACGCCTTCGGCCATGCGCTGGAAGCCGACACGGCGAAATATGTGAAGTCGAAGGGCGGCAAGGTGATCGGCCAGGTTCGCCATCCGCTGAACACGCCTGACTTCTCGTCCTTCGTCCTGCAGGCGCAGTCTTCAGGCGCGAATGTCATCGGTCTGGCCAACGCCGGCCAGGACACGGTGAACTCGATCAAGCAGGCCGCCGAATTCGGCGTGACGCAGGGCGGCAAGCAGCGCATCGCGGCGCTCCTGTTCACGCTGGCCGACGTGCACGGCCTCGGCCTCAAGTCGGCGCAAGGCTCGGTGCTCACGGAAGCCTGGTACTGGGACCAGAACGACGAGACGCGCGCCTTCGCCAAGCGCTTCATGGCGCGCATGGGCCGGATGCCGAACATGATCCACGCCGGCACCTATTCGGCGGTGCTCAGCTACCTGAAGGCGGTGAAGGCCGCCGGCACGAGCGAGACGGAAGCCGTCGCCAAGAAGATGCACGAACTGCCGGTCGACGACGTCTTCACCAAGGGCGGCAAGGTGCTCGCCAACGGCTCGATGGTGCACGACATGTATCTCTTCCAGGTAAAGACGCCGGAAGAGAGCAAGGCGCCGTGGGACTATTACAAGCAGCTCTCGAAGATTCCGGGCGCGCAGGCGTTCGAAACCATGGAAGAGAGCGGCTGCAAGATCGGCGGCTGAGCAGGGCGAATTATTGCAATCGAGCGGCCGCCTTCGGGCGGCCGTTCTTTTTTCAGCGTGCCGACGTTCCGGCCGCGATCCATAGCGCAAGCGTGCGGCGCTCCTCGTCGGTCATGCCGGCATGTGCGCCCGGCGGCGGCATGGCGCGGGTCCACACGGCCTGCTGCGCGATCTCTTCCGCATGGGCGCGGATTTGCGCGTGCGTTTCCAGCGTCACGCCCTTGGGCGGCGCGGCCAGGCCCGGCCAGGCCGGATTGCGCGCATGACAGACGGCGCAGCGGTCGCCCACGATCTCCGCGACATCGGCCAAGCGCGGCGCGACGACGGAGGCGATGGCGTCCATCGCGCTGGCCGGCGCAGCCGCGCGCGCCTGCGGACGTTCGACGCCTGACAGCGACAGCGCGACCATCGCGGCGCCGGCGGCGGCGGCAAGCCCCCATGTCCACCACAGGTCGCCCGAGCCGCGATGGCGCGCGATGTAGAAGTGGCGGATCGAAGCGCCCGCAACCAGCGCCAGCGTGGCGATGATCCAGTTGAAGCGCGAGGCGAAGGCGAGCGGATAATGGTTCGCCAGCATGAGGAACAGGACCGGCAGCGCCAGGTAATTATTGTGCAGCGCGCGCTGGCGGCTGATGGCGAAACGCGCCTCCTCCGGCGCCTCGCCCTTGCGGATCGCTTCCAGCATCCGGCGCTGGTTGGGCACGAGATAATGCGCGACGTTGGCGGCCATGATCGTGCCGATGATCGCGCCGAAGGTCAGAAACGCGCCGCGCCCGGAAAAGACGCGCGTATAGGCGAAGGCGAGCGCGACAAGAAAGGCGAAGATCGCGACGCGGCGCGTCGTCTCGCTCCACGGCGCCTTGGCGAGAAAATCATAGCCGACCCAGCCGACGAGCAGGGCGAAGAGGGCAAGCAGGATCGCCTGCCACGGCTGAAGCGGCAGAACGTCCGGATCGATCAGGTAGAGATCGGCCTTCATGAAATAGATCGCGACCATGAGCGCGAAACCGGACAGCCAGACGACATAGGCCTCCCAGCGGAACCAGCCGATCTGCGGCTGCGCATCGGCGGGAAGGTTCATGTCCCGCGACAGGCGGAAGAAGCCGTCGTCGGCCGCGCGCCAGACGTCGGCCTTCGTCGACTTCAGCGTGAGATTGAGCCGCAGGAATCCGAGCGCGAGGCCGACCCAGAAGATGGCCGCGACGACATGCAGCCATCGCAGGAAGAATTCGCACCAGTCGTGGATGATCGTGACGACGTTCATTCCGCCAGTCTAACACGATGCTGCGCGACCGGAATCATCTGGCGCGCCTTGGCGACGCGCTTGGGATCGACGCGCGCAGACACCACGCCGACGCCGTCCGACGCTTTCGCCACCACATGGCCCCAGGGATCGGCGACGAGCGAATGGCCGTAGGTGTGACGGATTTCGTTGCCGGCCGTATGCGCGCCGGTCTGCGCGGCGGCGCAGAAATAGGTTTCCGTCTCGATGGCGCGTGCGCGACAGAGCACTTCCCAATGGTCCTTGCCGGTCTGCATGGTGAAGGCGGAGGGCAGCGCGACCAGATGCGCGCCCTTGTCGACCAGCGCCGAGAAAAGATAGGGGAAGCGCAGGTCGTAGCAGATGGCGCAGCCGACCGTGACGCCCTCGCAATCATAGGTGACGACGGCGTCGCCCGGCTTGAACGCCGCGCTTTCGCGATAGGCCGTTCCATCGGGCGCGGTGATGTCGAACATGTGGATCTTGCGATAACGCGCGACTTCGCGGCCGTCGCGGTCGAAGGCGACGGTCGTATTGTGGATGCGCTCTTCGCCCGCAACCTTCTCGAGGATCGACCCCGCGTGGATGAACACGCGATGCGTCCTCGCCAGCTCCTGCATCAGCGAATAGGCGGGGCCGCCCGGAATTTCCTCGGCCGCCTCCATCTTGCTCGCGCGATTGCCGCCGATGAAATCCCAGACTTCCGGCAGGCAGATCCAGTCCGGCCGCTCGTCGCGGACCGTTTCCTCGATCAGCGCGCGCGCCTGCGCGAGATTGGCCTGCTTGTCGCTGACCGAATTCATCTGGATGAGCGAGACTTTCATGGGCGCATCCTGGACCGCGAGCCTTCAGGCTCGCAAGCAAAAAGGGCGCAGCCGAAACCGCGCCCTCCGATTTCAGAACGGCGAGCCTGAAGGCTCGCGGTCCGTCGAACTCACTTCCCCTTCAGTTCGCCCGCCTTGATGTCGGCGAACTTCTTGTTGTTGGCCACCATCCATTCGAGCGCCGAAGCGGGCTCGAAGCCCTTGCCGGCGGTCTTGTAGACGTCCTTCACGGTGGCGAGCACCTTGTCGAGGCCGACGCGATCGGCTTCCTGCATCGGGCCGCCGCGCCACACGGGGAAACCGTAGCCGTTGAGCTTGACGATATCGATGTCGAGCGGACGCGAGACGATGTTCTCGGACAGAATCTTCAGCGCCTCGTTGACCATGGTCGCGTGGATGCGCGAGGCGATTTCCTCCTCGGGGATCGGCTTGCGCGCAATGCCCTTGTCCTTCGAGACCTTGTCGATGATCTCGTTGGTCGTGGGATCGATCGTGCGCTTGCCGTCGACGTATTTGTAATAGCCGGACCCCGTCTTCTGGCCGTAGCGGCCGAGCGCGCAGATCGCGTCGGCGATGGCGCCCGTGTCGCGCTTCTGGTTGTCGCGCAGATGCGCGAATTCCTTGCGGCGGCGCATGCCGATGTCGAGGCCGGCGAGATCGCCAACCGCATACGGCCCCATCGCCATGCCCCATTTTTCCATGGCGGCGTCGATGTCCTGCGGATAGGCGCCTTCCTCGAGCATCATGTCGGCGACCTGGCGCCAGGCGGAGAGGATGCGGTTGCCGACGAAGCCGTCGCAATTGCCCATCACGACCGGCAGCTTGCCCATGCGCTTACCGACCGCGACGCCGGTCGCCAACGCGTCCTTCGACGAGCGGCCGCCGTCGATCACCTCGACCAGGCGCATGATGTTGGCCGGCGAGAAGAAGTGCATGCCGATCACGTCCTGCGGACGGCCTGCCGCCTCGCCGATCGCGTCGATGTCGAGATAGGACGTGTTGGAGGCGAGCACGGCGCCCGCCTTCACGATCTTGCCGAGCTTGCCGAAGATTTCCTTCTTCAGCGCCATTTCCTCGAACACCGCCTCGATAACGATGTCCTTGTCGGCCAGCGCCTCGAACTGCGTCGTCAGCGTCAGCAGGCCGATGCGCTTGTCCATCGTCGCCTGATCGATGCGGCCGAGCTTGACGTCGCGCTCCCAGGTCGACTTGAAGCGCGTCATGGCGCGGTCGAGCGCCTCCTGGTTGTTCTCCACCACCGTCACCGGCATGCCGGAATTGACCAGCGAAATCGTGATGCCCGCGCCCATCGTGCCGGAGCCGATGACGCCCGCCGACATCACAGGACGCGCCTCGACGCCTTCGAGGCTCGGCACCTTCAGCACTTCGCGCTCGGCGAAGAACACGTAGCGCATGGCCTTGGATTGATCGGAGACGAGCAGCTCCATGAAGTTCTTGCGCTCGACCGCCTCGCCTTCCTTGAAGGTTCCGTGCGTGGAGGCCTTCACGCATTCGATGATCTTGGCCGGCGCCATCGCGCCGCGCGCCTTCTTCAGCACGTCGGCGGCCGCCTTGTCGAAGGCGGCTTCATCGAAGGGCTGCTGCTGTTCGGACGAACGCTTCAGCGGCTTGCCGACCAGCGAGCGGGCATAGTCGATCGCGCCTTCGCGCAGGTCGCCGTCGACGATCTTGTCGATCAGACCGAACTTCAGCGCTTCGGCGGCCGGAACCATGCGGCCCGAGGTGCAGAGGTCGAGGCCGACCAGCGCGCCCGCCACGCGCGGCACGCGCTGCGTGCCGCCGGCGCCCGGCAGCAGGCCGAGCTTGACCTCGGGCAGGCCGACGCGGGCCGCCTTGTCGGAGACGCGCGCGTGGCAGGCCATGGCGATCTCGAAGCCGCCGCCGAGCGCGGTGCCGTGGATGGCGGCGACCACCGGTTTGTTTCCGGCTTCCATGCCGTTGAGCAATTCCTGCAGCGAGGGGCCGGCCGGCGGCTTGCCGAATTCGCGGATGTCGGCGCCAGCGACAAAGGTGCGGCCCTCGCAGGCGATGACGATTGCCTTGGTCGCAGCGTCGTTCAGGCCCTTCTCGACATGTTCCTTGAGCCCTGCGCGAACAGCCTGCGAAATGGCGTTGACCGGGGGATTGTCGACGAGGACGAGAAGAACGTCGCCCTTCTGGACGGACGAGACGGCGGGCTTGTCGGACATGAGCGTTTCCTGCTTGCGGCCGCACGGGCCTGTTGGTTCCGGGCGCGAAATCTATCCGCCCCGCCGCTGCCGATGCAATGCAAAAGCGCGCATGGACCGCGCGCGAAAACGTGGAGGCCGGTCTTGCGCGCGCCGCGTCCGCGAAATAGGTCCGTCGCTCGCGTTGACCGACCGGTCGCGCCCATGCCATCCAATGGCCGCTTCATTTCGCTGGTCGGAACCTGCCCTATCGCCATGACGCCTGACCAAATCGCGCGCGCGAGCGTGGACAAGATGTGGAACTCCGATCCGGCCCGCGCGGCCTCCGGCATCGAACTGCTGTCGGTCGAGCCGGGCTCTGCCCGGATTTCGATGCGTGTACGCCCGGACATGCTGAACGCGCATCGCATATGTCATGGCGGCCACATTTTCCTGCTGGCCGATTCCGCCTTCGCCTACGCCAGCAATGCCGGCGGCGTCTCGACCGTGGCGCATCATTGCTCGATTTCGTTTCTCACGCCGGCGCGGTCGGGCGACGTTCTGACGGCGCATGCGCGCGAGGTGCATGTCGTCGGCCGCACGGGCGTCTACGACGTTTCGGTCGCCGCCCAGAACGGCGCGATCATCGCCGAATTCCGCGGCCTGTCGCGCGCGGTTCCCCGCGCGCCGATCGGCGCCGACGCGCCCTGAGTCCGAGACCATGCCGCACAGGAACGCTCCCTACATCCTCACGCTGTCCTGCCCGAACCGGCCCGGCATCGTCGCGGCCGTCGCGACATGCCTGTTCCGGCACGGCTGCAACATTCTCGACGCGCAGCAATTCGACGCGCTGGACACCGGCACGTTCTTCGCGCGCGTGATGTTCGATCGGGTGAGCGAGCCCGACGCGCTGCGCGCGGACATCGCCGGCGTCGCGCAGGAATTCGGCTTCAAGTGGCTGATGCGGTCGCGCGCCGAGAAGAAGCGCGTGATGATCCTCGTGTCGAAATCGGACCATTGCCTCGCCGATCTCGTCTATCGCTGGCGCATCGGCGAACTGGACATGGCGCCGGTCGGGATCATCGCCAATCATCCGCGCGAGAGCTATGCGCATATCGATCTGACGGGAATCCCGTTCCACTACCTGCCGGTGTCGCGCGAAACCAAGATGGAGCAGGAGAACGAGGTCTGGCGCCTGATCCGCGATTCGCGGGCCGACGTGGTCGTGCTCGCGCGCTACATGCAGGTCCTGTCGGATGGACTGGCGGCGAAACTCTCAGGCCGCTGCATCAACATCCATCATTCCTTTCTCCCGGGCTTCAAGGGCGCCAAGCCCTACCACCAGGCGCATGCGCGCGGCGTCAAGCTGATCGGCGCGACGGCGCATTACGTCACGAGCGATCTCGACGAAGGGCCGATCATCGAGCAGGACGTGGAGCGCATATCGCATCGCGACACGCCCGACGATCTCGTGCGCAAGGGCCGCGACATCGAACGCCGCGTGCTGGCGCGCGCGCTGCGCAAGCATCTGGAAGACCGCGTTCTGCTCGACGGCCGGAAGACGATCGTGTTCGCGGATTGACGTCGAGCAGACGTGGCGGAACGCGCACGTTTGCGGCGGGCGGCTCCGTGCGCCCGGTTTCCCGCGACTTGTCTCCGGCCCCTTCTTCCTGTGAAATGTCGCCGGAGGTGACGTCGATTGGCCGTCGAACAGACCGAGAGCAAGAGCCTTCCGGGCAGACCTGCCGTATCAATCCCCCTGCCCGCCCTTCTGTTCGCCTTGATCGTAGCCAGTATCGCGCCGCTCGCCGCGGCCGGCGTCGCGGCTTCGATTTGGTTCAACCAGATTGCGCGCGACACGCAGGAATCGGGCCTGCTCTTCACCTCGCGCAGCATCGCCGCCGCCGTCGACGGCGAACTCGATAAGTTCACGACGCTCGCGCAGGCGCTCGCCCGCTCGCCGTCGCTCGCCACGGACGATCTCGCCGCATTCGAATCCGAAGCGCGACGTCTTTTCGACGATCCCGACGAAGGCTGGCTGATTCTCGCATCCGGCGAGGGCCGGGAACTCGTCAACACGTCCTATGACCGGCAGGCCGCCCTGCCGATGCGAAGCGAGGCCGGGCTGCGGCAGCAGCGCCTTGTCGCCGAGACCGGAAAGACCGCGGTGTCGCCGGTGCTCCGCAGCGGGCCGAACAATGTCTGGGCGGTCATGATCGACGTGCCGGTGAACACGCGCCCGCTCGGCAAGTACGCCGTAGCGGTGGCTCTGCCCGCGCGCAATTTCGTCGAGTTTCTCAGCCCGTCCGACCTGCAATCCGAATGGCTCTCCGGCGTCATGGACCAGGACGGTCGATATGTCGCGCGGCGGCCCGGCGGCGAAGCGATCGTCGGCGAACTGGCGTCGGAGGGTTGGCGGGCGAGCGCGCGCAACGCCGGCATCTTCTATTTCCGGAACCGCGACAACGAAAGGACGGTCAACGCCAACGCCAATTCGCGTCTGAGCGGCTGGACGATCGGCGTCGGCGCGCTGGAGCGCCAGCTCGAATCGGCGATCCGTCCCGTCGCCCTCTCGGCGATCGGCGCCGCCTGCCTGGCGGTTCTTCTGTCGCTGGGCCTCGCCTATGCGATCTATCGTTATCTGCTGCATGCGCTGATCAGGCTGCAGAGAGCCGCCGCGGCGGCGCTGAACGGCCCGGCGCCCGACTTCCAGTCGCCGGTCGCCGAATTCGACGTTCTCTGGCGCGGCCTGCTTGAGGCGACGACGAAGAAGCGCGAGGCGGAGCGGGAGCTCGCGGAAAGCGAAAGCCGATTCCGGCTCGCGGCCAAGGCGGCGCGTTTCGGCGTGTATCAGGTCGTTCCCGCGACCGGCGCGGCGAGCTGGTCGGGCGACATCGGCGATATCTACGGGATCGACGGCCCGATCCGGGACATGCGAACGATCATGAGCGCGATCCATCCCGACGATCGCGACGCCGCCCTGAAGGCGATCCGACAGGCGCGCGAGCAGATCGGGCCTTACGAATTCGAGTTTCGCATCAAGCGGCCCGACGGTTCGATCCGCTGGGTGCTCGACCGCGGCGAAGCCATCGGGCCGCTCGATCCGCGCAAGGGCGCCGTCGCGCGCATGACCGGGACCGTTCTCGACATCACCGAGCGCAAGATGGTCGAAGAGCGCAATCGCATGCTGCTGCGCGAGGTCAATCACAGATCGAAGAACCTGCTGACCGTGATCGCCGTGATCGCGCGACGCACGCAGACCGGCTCCATCGCCGAGTTCGTGAAAAGTCTCGGCGCGCGCATCAACGGGCTCGCCGCCAACCAGGACCTGCTCGTCGCGACGGAATGGCGGGGCGCCGAACTGAAGCAACTGGTCGGGGCGCATCTCGACCCGTTCTGCGAGAACGTCCGGGCGCGCGTCGACATTTCCGGACCCTACATCCTGCTCGGGCCGGAAGCCGCGCAGAACATCGGCATGGCGCTGCACGAACTGGCGACCAACGCCGCCAAATACGGCGCGCTGTCGAACAACACAGGGCGGATCGCGATCGAATGGTCGCTCGACGGCGACCGGTTCCGGCTCGACTGGAGCGAGCGGGACGGCCCCGCAGTTCGCGCGCCGGACCGGAAGGGATTCGGCACCACCGTGCTGACGACGCTGGTCAGCACGGCGCTCGCCGGCGAGACGACGCTCGACTACGATCCCGCGGGACTGCGGTGGTCGCTGACCTGCCCGGCGTCGCGGCTGCCCGCCGTGGCGAGCCTCTGAGACAGCGACCGCCGCCGGCTCAGACGGCCACGCCGACCTCGCGCGCCTTGGCGCGGATCGAATTCCAGGTCGCTTCCGTCAGCGGCACGCCGTTCTTCGTGCGCTCGGCGCGCATGCGGCGTTCCGGCTCGCCGGGCGCCAGCACTTCGTCGACGCCCTGCGCCGGCCGGGCTGACTTGAAGAATGCGATGTAGGCCGAAACGTCGGCGTCGAAGACATGCGCGGGATCGACGCGCCGGGGATCGACGTAGATCGAGAACATGCCGTTGGCGAATTTCTTGCGGCCGACATGGGTCGCGCGCGTGCCGGTGAGAGAGCCGCCGAGAATTTCGCACATGAAGGCGAGGCCCGAGCCCTTGTGATCGCCGAAGGCGCGGATGGCGCCGGGCCCCGCATTGCCGTCGCGCGGGCCTTCCGGCGTGTAAGGGCCGTAGAGCATGGCCGGATCGGTCGAAAAGGCGCCGTCCGGCCCGACCAGCGCGCCGTCGGGCAGTTTCTTGCCGCCCTGGCTCGCCACCATCACCTTGCCTTCGGCGACGACCGAGGTCGCGAAATCGAGAATGACCGGCGCCTTGCCGTCGCGCGGAATGCCGACGCAGAAGGGCGCGGTCGACAGCCGCCGCTCGCGCGCGCCGAACGGCGCGACGAGGATCGAACCGGACGCCGTCACGAAATGAATGGAGACGAACCCTTCCGCCGCGGCCATTTCCGCCCATTCGCCGATGCGCCCGATATGGCCGGCGTCGCGCAGCGCGACCGCCGAGAGGCCCGTCTCGCGCGCCTTCGCGACGCCGATCCGGACCGCCTCCGGCGCGACGGTCTGGCCGTAGCCGTACCGTCCGTCGACCACCGCGAGCGCGGGCGTGTCGACCAGAACCTCGATGGTCTGGTTCGGCGTTATGTCGCCGGACTTCACCCAGTCGACGTAGCGCGGCGTGCGGATGACGCCGTGGCTGTCGTGCCCGGTCAGATTGGCGCCGATCAGCGAGCGCGCCACGCGCAGCGCCTCCTGCGGCGTCGACCCCACGCGCGCGAACGTATCCGCGCAAATCTGCTCGAGTTCGGCGACCGGGACGAGAATCATGAACGTGCGCGCTCCTTGCTCGGGCTTCGTTTCCTCGAGCCCGAGCCTATACGCGCGCGATCCGCGTGTCCCCGCTCGCGACGCGCGCCCCGGGCATCGCTCGGATGCGCGAAACGCGACGCGTCGCGGCCGCTACCAGCGCCCCGCCGCCGGATCGAACTGCCACGACCGCACGCCGCCATAGGCTTTGGCGCGGGCCGGCGCATAGGCCATCGGCGCCTGCGCGCGGCTGCGGCCGGCGGCGTAGTGCTTGTACTTCTTCGCGCCGGCGCGGGCGTAGTGCTTCCCGTACTTCTTCTTGGCGGACGCATAGGCGCGGTTCGGCGGCGAGCCGGAGATGGAGATGCGAGCGCCTTCACGCTGCACCATGGCGAAGAGAGCCGCCGCATTGCCGGGCGCCAGGCGCACGCAGCCGTGCGAGGCCGGCCGCCCGAGCGCACCGGTGGCGTAGGTGCCGTGGATCGCGTAGCCGCCGCGGAAGAAGATCGAGTGCGGCATCGGCGACATGTGGTACTTGCGCGAATAATGCATGCGCTGCAGGCTGGTCGGCGCATAGGAGCCGCGCGGCGTGACGTAGCCAGAGCGCGCGGTCGAGACCGGCCAGACGTAGGAGCCGGACGAGGAATTGACCACCATTCTCTGCGAGGAGAGGTCGATATGAATCTGGACTTTCGCCTGGGCGGCGGCCGTCATGACGTAAGACGCCCCAAACAGGGCCAGAAAAGCAAGAAAAACGCGCTTCATAGCGCCTCCGGACTCAAAACAAATACGCGCATCCGGGGCGAGTAAAGCAGCGGGTCCTTTGGCTGGCAATTGACATTCCCGTGTAAAGGTTGACACCGGCCGGCGAATCGCGCCGCCTGTTCCGCTATGCTGGAGGTGTTCTTGCGCAAGGCGGCGATGCTTTTGACGCTACTGGTCGCCTGCGCTGCGCTGTCGGCCGGCGGCGCCCGGGCGCAGGACAAGGGCACGGTCGATCCCAAGCCCCTGCCGCCGCTCGCCAATCCCGATGCGCCCTCGACGCCCGCCAAGGAATTGTTCGGTCGCGCGCGAGACCCAGCCGACATGGAGGCGCGTTCTATCGGCTTCTACTCCAGGGGGTGCCTGGCCGGCGGCGAGGCTCTGCCGGTCAACGGCGACGCCTGGCAGGTCATGCGCCTGTCGCGCCATCGCAATTACGGCCATCCCAACCTCATCGCCTTTCTCGAAGGATTCGCGAAACAGGTTCCGAAAGTCTCGGACTGGCCGGGCCTGCTCGTCGGCGATATCTCGCAGCCGCGCGGCGGCCCGATGCTGACCGGCCACGCCTCGCACCAGATCGGGCTCGACGCCGACATCTGGCTGACGCCCATGCCCAGACGCCGGCTGAGCCGGGAAGAACGCGAGGAAATGTCGGCGACCGACATGGTGCGGGGGGACCGGCTCGACATCAACGAGAAGGTCTGGACCGAGGACCATGTCGCCGTCATCCGGGCGGCGGCGAAATCGCCGCAGGTGCAGCGCATCTTCGTCAACGCCGCGATCAAGAAGGCCCTGTGCCGGCAAGCAGGTTCGGACCGCGGCTGGCTGAACAAGGTGCGGCCGATGTACGGCCACAACTACCATTTCCACGTCCGCGTGTTCTGCCCGCGCGGCGAGGAGAGTTGCAGCGGCCAGGACGAGGTTCCGCCGGGCGACGGTTGCGACCAGCTCGCCTGGTGGTTCCAGCCGAGCGTGCTGCACCCCAAGCCCAATCCCAACGCCAAGAAGAAGCCGCCCATGACCATGGCGGCCCTGCCGGCCGAATGTCGAATGGTGCTGAAATCCAAGTAGGATCAGTCGCTTCCATATGTAAATGCACTTACATTTATATGGATGCAGGGCGATGCGGGCGACGGCCGGCGCGAGCGCGAGCGGCGTAGCGTTCAAGACAAGCCCGGCGCATGGCCGCCCGGCGTCCGCTGCGCTTGCTTTTGTCGCGTTCGCGCGCCAAACCCCTTTTCGACACGAGCAACCACGGTTTCGCCAAGCGAAATGATTGGTGACATGAACGAACATTCCCGGACACAGGGGCGCCCGGTCGTCTCCGAAATCGCCGCGATCCAGTCTCGCCTGGAGGCGCAGAACTACATCTGCAATTCGGCGATCGCGACCGCGCTCTTCCTCGCGCAGAAGCTGGACAAGCCTCTGCTGATCGAGGGCCCGCCCGGCGTCGGCAAGACCGAACTCGCCAAGGCGGCGGCCGCGATGACCGGCAAGGAGCTGATCCGGCTGCAATGCTACGAGGGGCTGGACGAGACCAAGGCCCTCTACGAGTGGAAATACGGCAAGCAGCTGCTCTACACGCAGGTCCTGAAGGAGAAGCTCGGCGACCTGCTGGAGGGCGCGAAGGGTCTGAAGGAATCGATCGGGCGGCTGCACGAGTTCGACGACACGTTCTTTTCCGAGGAATTCCTGGAGCCGCGCCCGCTGCTGAAGGCGCTCTGGGCGCAGGACGGCGCCGTTCTGCTGATCGACGAGATCGACAAGGCCGACGACGAATTCGAGGCCTTCCTGCTCGAACTGCTGTCGGACTACCAGATTTCGGTGCCGGAACTCGGCACGATCAGGGCGCGCTCGACGCCGCTGGTGTTCCTGACCTCCAACAACAAGCGCGAGCTCGGCGACGCCCTGAAGCGCCGCTGCCTGCACCTGCACATTCCCTTCCCCGACCAGGCGCTGGAACAATCGATCGTGCGCCGCCGCGTGCCGGAAGCGGAAGCCCGCCTCAACGCGCAGCTCGTGGCCTTCGTGCAGTCCTTGCGCAAGCTCGACCTCAAGAAGGTTCCGGCCATTTCCGAAACTCTGGACTGGGCGCGCACGCTGGTGCTGATGCACGCCCGCGAACTCGACGCCGACCTCGTGCGCGACACGCTGAACGTGCTGCTGAAGTACCAGGACGATATCGAGGCGGTGGACGCCGAGATCAGCACGCTGGTGGTCGGGGCGAAGAAGGAAGCGGAGTGGCGGACACGGTGAGACGCGCGGCGCCTCCTCCCTCCCCTTTATGGGGAGGGTGGCCCCGCTCGCAGGCAAGTTTACGCAGCCTGCGTAAACTTGGCTGCCAAGCGGTGTCGGGTGGGGCTCGCGCCGCTTGGGAAATGCCGCAAGTCAGCCACCAGTCGTTCGGGCCCCACCCGCGATGCACGGCAGAATCCGGCGAAGCCGGATTCTGCCGTGCATCGCGACCTCCCCATAAAGGGGAGGTAGGGGCGCCCGGGACTCTCGCCAAAGATTTTGGGACGACCAGGTCGCCATGACCCAGATCCTCTCCGACTTCATCCGCGCGCTGCGCGCGCAAGATGTCCGCATCTCGCCGGCCGAAGCGATCGAGGCGGGCGCGGCGCTGGAGCTTCTGGGCTACGAGGATCGCCAGATCCTCAAGCAGGGCCTGTCGAACGCGCTCGCCAAGACCGTCGACGAGAAGACCGCCTTCGACGAGACCTTCGACAAATATTTCGAGTTCCGCTCGTTCTCGGGCAAGGCGGCGTCCGGCGCCGCGCTGTCGCAGGAAGACGCGTCGCCGGATCAGGCGGGCGACCCCGGCGGCCAGCAGGGCGGCGAAGGCGGTTCGCCGACGGGAGGCGGCTCCGGCCAGGGGCAGGGTCAGGCGCGCGGCGAGCCCGCGGACCAGAGCGCGGCGGAGGCCGCGGAAGCTGACCTCATCGACATTCTCGAACGCGGCGATCGCGCCGAATTGCAGCGCCGCCTCGCGGAAGCTGCGCGCCGTGCAGGCGTAACCGACATCCGCTTCTTCACCCAGCGCGGCATGTACGGGCTGCGCATCCAGCGCGAGATGGGGTCCGAGCGTCTGGACGATCTGATCGCCGAGGCCCGCGACTCGAGCGACCCCGCGCAACAATCCGAGGGCGCGCGGCTCGCCGCCCTGCGCGAAGTTCTGCGCGCCGAAGTGCGCGACTATGTCGAGCGGCAATTGTCGCTGTTCGCCGCCAACGCCGGCCGGCGCCTGCGCGAAGAAATTCTCGAAAGCGTGCGGCTGTCGGCGGTCGAGCGCTCCGACATGAAGCTGATGCACGAGCTCGTGCGCAAAATGGCCAAGCGCCTGGTGTCGCTGCATTCGCGGCGGCGCAAGGTGGCGCGGCGCGGCGCGCTCGACGTGCGCAAGACCATACGCGTCAACATCGAATACGACGGGCTGCTGTTCCACACGATCTGGAAGAAGCGCAAAATCGACCGGCCCAAGGTGATGGCGATCTGCGACGTTTCGGGCTCGGTCGCGCAAGTTTCCCGTTTCCTGCTGATGTTCCTCTACTCGCTGCACGACGTCATCCCGAACGTGCGCTCCTTCGCCTTTTCCGGCCAGCTCGGCGAGGTCACCGACCTGTTCGAGCGCGAGGAGGTCGAGCGCGCCATCGCCGAGACGCTCGACCGCTTCGGCGGCTCGACGGACTATGGCGAGGCGCTCGAGACATTCGAGTCGCTGGCGCTGGACGAGATCGACCGCAAGACGACGGTGCTCATCCTGGGCGACGCGCGCAACAACAACGCCGAGCCGCGCGCGGACATTTTGCGGAAAATCCATGACCGGGCGCGGCGCGTCATTTTCCTCAATCCGGAGCCGCGCACGTCCTGGAACACCGGCGACAGCGTGATGCGCGTCTACGAGCCCTGCGTCGACCGCGCCATCGTCTGCGCCTCGCTGAAGGACCTGGAGCGGGTCGTCTCGGACCTCTTGCGGACCGCCGTGTAGGCGCGCAATCCGCTCGCCGGCGGATGCAAGAACGCCAACCCTTCGCAATTGCGCACAAACCATAGCCAATGGTAACATTCGGGGTGCGGCAGAGCGCCGCTCGCGAATGCCGGAGGCCGTCTTGCGCGTCGCCCTGGAAGTCGTCGGTCGCGACAAGGTCTTGCTCGGCCGCCTCGAAATGCATGTATTCGACGAAACCCATGTGTGGAAGCGCGTGGCCGCCGTCGCGCGCGGGCTGCAGCAGCGGGACGGCGTGCGCATCCGCGTGCTCGACGAAAGCGGCGGCATACTCGTGCTGACGAGCGCCTCGGGCGCGCTGCTGGTCGACCGGATCGACATCGCCTGAAAACCGGCCGTCCGGGCGAGCATGGCTGCGCTCGCTTCGCCGGCGGTCCGTCCCGCGACGACTTGCCAGATCCGCTTGCCCGACGATGGGTCGCGCTCGCGCCCCGTGCGTCGCTTGACATTTAACTTAACTAAAAGGTTATGGTCGACCCGAATCCCGGATTTGGAGACCTTTTTCATGTCGCTGTTTTCGCCCCTGACCCTTCCCAATGGCGCGGTCGTCCCGAACCGCATCGCCAAGGCGGCGATGGAGGAGAACATGGCCGACGCCGATCACGCGCCGTCCGCCGAATTGCTGCGCCTCTACGAGGCCTGGGCGCAGGGCGATTCGGGATTGATCATCACCGGCAACGTGATGGTCGACGCGCGCGCCATGACCGGCCCCGGCGGCGTGGTGCTGGAAGACGACCGCCATCTCGACCGTTTCGCGGCCTGGGCCAAGGCCGGACGTTCGCGCGGCGCGCAGATGTGGATGCAGATCAATCATCCCGGCCGGCAGATGCCGGCGGCCCTGGGGCAGCAGACCTTGGCGCCCTCGGTCGTCGCCCTCGATCTCGGGGCGCAATCCAAGCTGTTCACGGCGCCGCGCGAGATGACCAAGACCGATATCGCCGACGTCGAGCGCCGCTTCGTCACGACCGCGACGCTGGCCGAGCGCGCGGGCTTCACGGGCGTGGAAATCCACGCCGCGCACGGCTACCTGCTCAGCCAGTTTCTCTCGCCCCTGTCGAACCGCCGGCAGGACCGCTGGGGCGGGAGCCTGGAAAACCGCGCGCGGCTGCTGCTCGACATCGTGCGGGCGGTGCGCGCCGTGGTCGCGCCGGGCTTCGCCGTCGCCGTCAAGCTCAACTCGGCCGACTTCCAGCGCGGCGGCTTTTCGCCGGAGGACGCGCGCTCTGTCGTGGCCATGCTCGCGCCGCTCGGCGTCGATCTCGTGGAACTGTCCGGCGGCAGCTACGAGGCGCCGGCCATGATGGGCGCTGCGCGCGGCGAGCGCACCCTGGCGCGGGAGGCGTATTTCCTCGAATTCGCGCGCGACATCGGCAAGGTTGCGATGATGCCGCTGATGGTGACGGGCGGCATTCGGCGCCGCGCGGTGGCCGAGCAGGTCGTCGCCAGCGGCGTCGCGATGGCCGGCGTCGCCACGGCGCTCGCGATCGAGCCGGACCTGCCGCGCAAGTGGCGGCAGGGGCGCGACGACGCGCCGGCGCTCAAGCCGATCGCCTGGAAGAACAAGCCGCTCGCCTCGGTCGCGCATATGGCGGCGGTCAAGTACCAGCTGAGCCGCCTCAGCCGCGGCCGGGCGACCGCGCCGCGCGTGTCGCCGGCCTGGGCGCTCGTGATCTCGCAACTGGACGGCAGCCGCCGCGCCAGGACCTATCGCCGCTGGATGGAGGGCCGCGCGAACGCCGCCTGAGAACGAAGCGGAGGCGGGGCTTGCCCCCTTGCACCCCGTCCTCGCATGGTCCACATAGGGGCCGGGAGGTTGGCGGTGGACGCACCACTCGCCAACCGGGTCAGGTCCGGAAGGAAGCAGCCCTAACGAGACCGGGCGGGTCTCTGTCCAGCCTCCCACTTTCGCCCTTTCGCCCGCGACGTTGCGGGCTGTCGGGCGGGCGGCCCCACTCCACGCAGGCTCCAAGAAGCGATATTCGCATGACGGACGACAGCCCGCAGGACGATCAAGCCGCGGGCGGCGGTCTCTTCGGCGAACTGGCTCCCCCTGCGCGGGCGCTCTCGCCCTCGCCGCAGGCGCTTTCACCTTCGCCGCAAGCGTCCGGCGCCTCGCCCTCCGCCTATCGCGTGCTCGCGCGAAAATACCGGCCCAAGAGCTTCGAGGAGTTGATCGGGCAGGACCTGATGGTCCGCATCCTCACCAACGCCTTCGAGCTCGGCCGCGTCCACCAGGCCTACATGCTCACCGGCGTGCGCGGCGTCGGCAAGACCACCACCGCCCGCATCCTCGCCCGCGCGCTCAACTATTCGCTGCCCGCCAAGGACGGCCGGCCCGCGATCGACAAGCCGACCGTGCGCATGCCGGAACTCGGCGAGCATTGCCAGGCGATCATCGACAGCCGCCATGTCGACGTGATCGAGATGGACGCCGCCTCGCACACCGGCGTCGACGACGTGCGCGAGATCATCGAGGGCGCGAAATACAAGCCCGCCGTCGCGCGGATGAAGGTCTACATCATCGACGAAGTTCACATGCTGTCGAAGAGCGCGTTCAACGCGCTCCTGAAGACGCTGGAAGAGCCGCCGGAGCATGTGAAATTCGTCTTCGCGACCACCGAAATCGAGAAGGTGCCGGTCACCGTACGCTCGCGCTGCCTGCGGTTCGACC
Organism: Rhodoblastus sp.; assembly: GCA_039808645.1. GTDB lineage: Bacteria > Pseudomonadota > Alphaproteobacteria > Rhizobiales > Beijerinckiaceae > JAJXWB01. The sequence continues at coordinate 34,279 of JBDHTL010000006.1, forward strand.
TGCGCCGCGTCGAGCCGGCCGAACTGATGCGGCATCTCTCGCGCATCTGCGCGACGGAGAAAGTCGAGATCGAGCCGGAGGCGCTGGCGCTGATCGCGCGCGCGGCGGAGGGCTCGGTGCGCGATTCGCTGTCGCTGCTCGACCAGGCGATCGCGCATGGCGGGGCCGGCCGCACGATTCCCGCCGAGGAGGTGCGCTCCATGCTCGGCCTCGCCGACAAGGCGCGGGTGATCGAATTGTTCGACCGGCTGATGCGCGGCGACGTCGCGGGCGCGATCGCGAATTTGCAGCAGCAATACGACGAAGGCGCCGATCCCGGCCAGGTGCTGGTCGAGGTCGCCGAATTCGTCCATCTCGTCACGCGCGCGAAAATCACGCCGGAGACGCCGCTGTCCGCCGCGCCGCCGGACGAAGCCAGGGCGGCGTTCGATTTCGCCGGCAAGCTGTCGATGGCCGTGCTGAACCGCGCCTGGCAGATCCTGATGAAGGGCGTGAGCGAGACGCGCGAATCCGCGCGGCCGCTGGCCGCAGCCGACATGGTGCTGGTGCGGCTGGCCTATGCCGCCGATCTGCCGACTCCCGACGAGGCGTTGCGCACGCTCGGCTTCGGCGGGCCGGACAGCGGCGGCGCGCCCGCGCCGCGGGCCCCGGACCGCGAGCCTTCAGGCGCGCAGCCACAGGCGAGCCTGAAGGCCCGCGGCCCGTTTTCTGCCCCGAGCGACGGCGGTTCCGCGCAGCGCGCCTTTGCGCCCGCCCCGTCTCCTGCGCCGGCGAATGCGCCAGTGAGCGCGCCACGCGCGACTTTCGCCAGGTTCGAGGACGTCGTGGCGCGCGCGGCGGCCGAGCGCGACATCCAGCTCAAGATCATGCTCGAGCGCGACGTGCGGCTCGTGAAATTCGAGCAGGGGCGCCTCGAATTCTCGCTCGCGCCCGGCGGCTCGACCCATCTGCCGCAGGCGCTGATGCGCAAGCTGCAGGACTGGACCGGCGAACGCTGGGTGGTGGCGCTGTCGAGCCGCGAGGGCCTGCCGAGCATCGCGGAAGTCCGCGCGGAAACCGCGCGCGAACGCGAGCGCGGCGTCGCCGCCGATCCGCTGGTGCGCGCCGTGCTCGACCGCTTTCCCGGCGCGGAGATCGTCGCGATCCGCAGCGCGGCCGATACGGCGGAAATCGTCGCGCCGAGCGGACCCGACAGCGCCGAGGACATGATCTACGCCGACGAAGACGACGACGGCGACGAAGACTGAAGTTCAGGAGACAGACATGAAGGACATCATGGGCCTGATGAAGCAGGCGCAGGCGATGCAGGCGAAGATGGCCGACCTGCAGGCGGAACTCGACAATGTGATCGTCGAAGGCGCGTCGGGCGGCGGCATGGTGAAAGTGACCATGACCGCCAAGGGCGCGATGAAGGGCGTGTCGATCGATCCTTCCCTGTTCAGGCCGGAGGATCGCGAGATCGTCGAGGACCTGATCGTCACCGCGGTCGAGGACGCGCGCCGGAAGGGCGAGGAGGCGGCCGCGGGCAAGATGAAGGCGCTGACCGCCGGCCTGCCGCTGCCGCCCGGCATGAAGCTGCCGTTCTAGCGGCGCTGCGCGCATCATCGATCTGGTCCCTTCCCCTTGGTGGGAGCGGAGGAGCGCCCGACGAGGCGGAGCTCAAGTCAAAAGACGATCATGGCCGAACGCGTCGCAGGACCCGAGATCGAACGCCTGATCCAGTTGCTGGCGCGGCTGCCGGGGCTCGGCCCGCGCTCGGCGCGGCGCGCGGCGCTGCATCTGATCCGCAAGCGCGAGGAATTGCTCGGCCCGCTCGCCGACGCTCTTGCCGTCGCGCGCGAAAAGATCGTCACGTGTTCGAGCTGCGGCAATGTCGACACGAGCGACCCCTGCACGCTCTGCCGCGATGCGCGGCGCGACGCGACGACGCTGGTGGTGGTGGAGACCGTCGCCGACCTCTGGGCGCTGGAGCGCGCTGGCGCGACGCGAGGCAAGTATCACGTGCTGGGCGGCGTGCTGTCGCCGCTCGACGGAATCGGCCCGAAGGACCTCAACCTCGCCCGCCTGAGCGAACGCGTGCGCGCGGAAAGCGTGCGCGAGGTCATCCTGGCGGTCAACGCCACCGTCGACGGCCAGACGACCGCGCATTACATCGTCGACCTGCTGTCAGGACTGGACGTGAAGGTCACGCGGCTCGCCCACGGCGTGCCGGTCGGCGGCGAACTCGATTATCTCGACGAGGGCACGCTGGCGGCGGCGCTGCGGCAGCGGACAGCGGTTTGAAGGAAACCGTGGGTGCGGGAAGACAGCGTGAGAGAGATCGGGCAGAGCGCCATCGCTTGCGAAGCGATGGTGCCCAGGAGAGGACTCGAACCTCCACGGCTTGCACCACTGGTACCTGAAACCAGCGCGTCTACCAATTCCGCCACCTGGGCCCGGCGCGTCTCTTAAGGGGCGGTCGGGCGCCTGTCAACGCGCGTGGCCATTTCTGGTCGCCTTTGGCCGCGCGGGACCGCGACGAACGTGCGTATGGAGTTCGGCGCGCGCAGGTTGTATAGGCCGGGGCGGATTTGGTTCGGGCTGAATGAGGCTCCCCATGGAGAACGGTTTGGCGGTCAAGGATCGGCTGGTCACGGTATTCGGCGGCTCCGGCTTCGTCGGCCGCCATGTCGTGCGCGAACTCGCCAATCGCGGCTGGCGCGTGCGCGTCGCCTGCCGCCGGCCCGACCTCGCCTTTTTCCTGCAGCCGCTCGGCCGCGTCGGCCAGGTCGTCGCCGTCCAGGCCAATGTGCGCGTCGCCGATTCGGTCGCCGGCGCGCTCCAGGGCGCGGACGCCGTGGTCAATCTCGTCGGCGTGCTGGCCGAAGGCGGGCGCCAGAGTTTCGAGGCCGTGCACGGATTCGGCGCCGCGACCATCGGCAAGGCCGCGACCGCGGCCGGCATCCGCAACCTCGTGCATGTCTCGGCCATCGGCGCCGACGCCGAATCGCCGGCCGCCTACGCCCGCACCAAGGCGCGCGGCGAGGCGGCGATCCGCGAAGCCGCGCCGGACACGATCATTTTCCGTCCCTCGGTGATTTTCGGGCCGGAGGACGGCTTCTTCAACCGCTTCGCCGGCATGGCCCGCATCATGCCCGTGCTGCCGCTGGTCGGCGCGGACACGAAGTTCCAGCCGGTCTTCGTCGGCGACGTGGCGACGGCGATCGCCGATGCGCTCGACGGCAAGGCGAAGGCGGGGACGACCTACGAACTGGGCGGGCCCGAAGTCGCCGCGTTCCGCGATCTCGTCGCCTATGTCTGCGAGCAGACCGGCCGCAAGCGCCTGCTGGCGCCGCTGCCGTTCGGCCCCGGCCGCATCATGGCGCTCGCCACCGAAATCGCGTCCAAGGCGTCGCTCGGCCTGTTCCCGGCCATGCTGACGACGACGCGCGACCAGGTCGAGATGCTGCGCACCGACAATGTCGTCTCGGAGGCCGCCAAGGCGGAGGGCCGCACGCTCGAAGGGCTCGGCGTGGAAACCGAATCCTTCCGCGCCATCGCGCCGACCTATCTGTGGCGCTACCGCGCGACCGGCCAGTACGATTCGCGCAAGCTCGCCTGAGCGGCTCAGCCGCGCACGAGCGGCGGCGGAGGAACCGGGTTCGGCAGCGGCGTCACCGCCTGCGGCGCGAGGATCTGGTGTACGCGCGCCATGAAGGCGACGCCGAACAGCGGCGTCAGCAGGTTGACGATCGGCACGGCGACGAAGGCGGCGACGAAAAGCCCCGCGAGAAACAGCGTGACCGCGTGGCGGCGGCGCAATTCGCGAACCTCCTCGATCGACCGGAAGCGCAGCGCGGCGAGTTCGAAGTACTCGCGGCCGAACAGATAGGCGTTGGCGGCGAAGAAGACGATCGCGTTGACGCCGGGCAGCAGGAACAGGATCAGCGCGAACAGGTTCACCGCCAGCGAGACGGCGGCGAACTTGCTCGCCAGCCAAGCCGCCTGCCCCGCCGGCAGCGCGCGGCCGCGCGCGCCGTCGGGATAGATTTCGCGCTCGGCGAGTTCGGCGAGATCGTCGAGGAACAGACCCGCGATCAGCATGGAGACCGGCGCGACGAGAAAGGCGAGGCCGACGACCAGGCCCACGCCCAGCGCCACCGAGATCGCCGTCGTGATCCAGGGATAGGGGAACCAGGCGGGATCGAGCAGATAGCCGACGAGAAACTTGTCGAGGCCGACCCACATCAGCGCCAGCAGGGCAAGCGTCAGGGCCAGCACCTTCCACAGGGTCGAGCGGAACGGCGGCGTGAACATCTGGTTCAGCGCGTCGTAGGCGGCTCTGAAAATCTGCATCCACATGCGCGGCGTTCCGGCGATAGCAGCGCCGAAGATGGGGGCGGCGACGTTCCGGCGCAAGCGCCGACGGGCCTCAGACCGCCTCGAGCAGCCACACGCTGAAGAGCCGGCCCGCATCCAGGAATGTTTCGCGCGTCCGCCAGCCGGCGCCGCGCGCCAGATCGTCGAAATCGGCGACGCCGTATTTGTACGAATTCTCGGTGTGGATCGTCTCCCCCTCGACGAAGGCGAAGGCGCGACCGGCGACGACGATGGTCTGGGCGCGCTGCGCGACCAGATGCATTTCGATGCGGCTGTCGCGCTCGCTCCAGATCGCGCGATGCGCGAAACCGTCGAGATCGAGGCGCGCGCCGAGTTCGTTCTTCAGGCGAACGAGCAGGTTGAGGTTGAAGGCCGCTGTCACGCCCTGCGCATCGTCGTAGGCCGGCTCGAGAATGTCGGCCGACTTGCGCAGGTCGACGCCGATGACGAGGCGCGCGCCGGGTCCGAGCTGGCGCGCCATGCGCCGCAGCAGCGCGCGCGCCTCCGGCGGTCTGAAATTGCCGATGGTGGAGCCGGGGAAGAAGCCCGTGCGCGGCAGACGCTCCAGCGAGGCCGGCAAGTCGACGTCGCCGACGAAATCGCCGACGACGGGCTCGATGCGCAGTCCGGGAAAACGTCCGCGAAGCCGCAGCGCCGCGCCTTCGAGCGCCGACGCCGAAATGTCGATCGGCGCATAGGCGGAGAAATCGCCCGACGCGAGCAGGATCTCGGTCTTGAGGCTCGATCCGGAGCCGTATTCGACCAGCGCGGCGCCAGGCGTCAGCCGCGCGCAGATGTCCGCGGCGCGCGCGCGCAAAATGCCGATCTCCGTGCGCGTCGGATAATATTCGGGCAGTTGCGTGATCCGCTCGAACAGGGCCGATCCGCGCGCGTCGTAGAAATACTTGCACGGCAGCGTGCGCGGCCGTGCGGACAGGCCGGCGATGACGTCCTCCGCGAATTCGCCGAGAGCGGCGTCGAACGCAAGATCGGGAAATCGAACCATGTGGCAGTTCCTTTCCGACACGGCGGCGATCGCCGCACACATCAATCGGCGAGCCGCAGACCGGTGAATTGCCAGCGCTGATGCGGATAGAAGAAGTTGCGGTAGGTGGCGCGCGAATGCTCGGGCGGCGTCGCAAAGGACGAGCCGCGCAGCGTCTGCTGCGCACACATGAACTTGCCGTTGTATTCGCCGAGCGCGCCGGCCGCCGCCCTGAAGCCCGGATAGGGCGCATAGGCGCTGCGCGTATGCTGCCAGACGCTCCCGAACATGTCGGCCGGCGCATCGGGCGCGCAGGCCGCGGCCTCCCATTCGAATTCGGTCGGCAGGCGCTTGCCGGCCCAGTGCGCGAACGCCTCCGCCTCGAAGAAGGACACGTGCATGACGGGCTCGTGCGGATCGACCGCGCGCATGCCCTCCAGCGTCATGCGCATCCACTGTCCGTCACGCTCTTCCCAATAGAGCGGCGCGCGCCACCCCTCGCGGCACACGGCCGCCCAGCCGTCGGCGAGCCAGAGGGTCGGCGTCGCATAACCCCCGTCGGCGATGAATTCCAGCCATTCGCCGGCGGTCGCCAGCCGGTCGGCGAGCACGAAAGGTTCGAGCCAGACCTTGTGGCGCGGCCGCTCGTTGTCGAAGGCGAATGCGTCGCCGCCCGCGCCGACTTCGACGAGGCCGCCGTCGAAATTGCGCCAGGACAGTCCGTGCGCCGGCGCCGCGACGCATTCTCCGGCGAGTTTCGGTCCGGCGCTCGCGCGGTAGGCGGGCTTCAGCGGGCTCGCGGCAAAGAGCGCGAGTATGTCGGTCAGCAGCAGTTCCTGATGCTGTTCCTCGTGATGCGCGCCGAGTTCGACGCGCGCGGCGATCTCGGGATCGCGCAGCAGGCCGAGCGCAACAAGCTCTTCGAGATGCGTGTCGACATGCGCGCGATAGGCCGCGACCTCCTCTCCGGTCGGCCGCGTCAGCAGCCCGCGGCGCGGGCGCGGCTGGCGCGGTCCCTCGCTCTCGTAATAGGAATTGAAGCAATATTTGAAGCGCGCGTCGAACGTCGGATAGCCCGGCAGAAAGGGCTCGAGCACGAAAGTCTCGAAGAACCAGGTCGTATGCGCGAGATGCCATTTGGTGGGGCTCGCGTCGTCCATCGCCTGCGCGCATTGATCCTCGATCGTCAGCGGCGCGGCGAGCTCGCACGAGGCGCGCCGCGTTCGCGTCAGACGCCGGTGTAGTTCTTCACGCGGGTCGGCGGCGGCCTGTTCGCTATCGAGAACGAGAGACATCGGCTTGCCTCGCAACGCCCGGCCGGAGACCGGCCCCCAGACGGCCTAGCTATGTTTTGCAGGAGCAATGGCAACCGCGCCGGACGATTATTGTTCCGTCGCCGCCCGCGACCGCCCGGCGTCGGACAGCGCTGCTACCGCCTCGCGGACGACGTCGCGTCGGGGAGATTGGCGCGCGCGGCGCGCCCGCTCACAGGCGCATGCCCGACTTTCCGTCGAAGACATGAACGGCGTCGGCCGGAACGGCCAGGCGATGCTGGTCGCCGACCGGGGCGTTGTGGGCGGCCGGGAGCGCGACGGTGAAATCGCCGCCGGCGACGCGCCCGTGCACGAGCTGGCCGAGGCCGAGCTCCTCGACGAGTTCCAGCGTGAACGGCAGGCCCGTTCCGTCCTTGGCGAAGGTCACGCGTTCCGGGCGCACGCCCGCCCTGACCGAAGCGCCGAGCGGGGGGCCGAAATGCGCGGGATCGTAGGCGAGTTCGCCGCCGCCGTTCAGACGCACGACGCCGGGCCTTTCGACGGTCCCGTCCAGAAAGTTCATCGGCGGCGAGCCGAGAAAGCCGGCGACGAAGACGCTCGCGGGACGCTCGTAGAGTTCGAGCGGGGCGCCGACCTGCTCGACGCGGCCGGCGTTCATGACGACGAGCATGTCGGCGAGCGTCATGGCTTCGAGCTGGTCGTGCGTGACATAGACCGACGTCGTCCTGAGGCGGCGTTGCAGCTTGCGGATCTCGATGCGCATCTGCACGCGCAATTTCGCGTCGAGGTTCGACAGGGGTTCGTCGAACAGGAAGACCGCGGGCTTGCGCACGATGGCGCGGCCCATGGCGACGCGCTGGCGCTGCCCGCCGGACAGCTGGCGCGGCTTGCGCTTCAGCATCTCGTCGTCGAGCTCCAGAATCTTCGCGGCCTCGTTGACGCGCGCGCGAATCTCCGGCTCCGGCGTCTTCAGGTTGCGCAGGCCGTAGGCCATGTTGTCGTAGACGCTCATGTGCGGATAGAGCGCGTAGTTCTGGAACACCATGGCGATGTCGCGGTCCATGGGCTCTATCTTGTTGACCACGCGCTCGCCGATCGAGACCGCGCCGTCGCTGATCGTCTCGAGCCCCGCGATCATGCGCAGCAGCGTGGACTTGCCGCAGCCCGACGGACCGACCAGCACGCAGAAACCGCCGTCGGGCACCGCGAAGGACACGCCCTTCACGGCCGTGAAGCCGCCGGGATAAGTCTTGACGACCCGGTCGAGGAGGACGCTCGCCATCTTCTTACTTCTCCGTCTCGACGAGACCCTTCACGAACAGTTTCTGCATCAGCACGACGACCAGCACCGGCGGCAGCATGGCGAGCACGGCGGTCGCCATCGCGAGCTGCCATTCGGTCAGCGCGTCCTGCACGGCGACGATCTTCTTGATGCCGATGACGATGGTCTGCATATCGTCGCGCGTGGTGATGAGCAGCGGCCAGAGATACTGGTTCCAGCCGTAGATGAAGAGGATGACGAACAGCGCGGCTATGTTGGTGCGCGAGAGCGGCAGCAGCACGTCCTTGAAGAAGCGCAGGGGACCGGCCGCGTCGATCTTGGCGGCCTCCAGCAATTCGTCGGGCACGGTCATGAAGAACTGCCGGAACAGCAGGGTCGCCGTGGCGGACGCGATCAGCGGCACGGAGAGGCCGGCATAGGTGTCGAGCATGCCGAGATCGGCGACGATCTTGTAGGTCGGATAGATGCGCACCTCGACCGGAAACATCAGCGTGAGGAAGATCAGCCAGAAGGCCGCCATGCGGAAGGGAAAGCGGAAATAGACTATGGCGTAGGCGGACACGAGCGAGATCGCGATCTTGCCGATGGCGATGATCATGGCCGAGACGAAGGAATTGAGCAGCATGACGTCCACATGCGCGCGCGTCGTCCTGCCGGTGCCCTCGAACAGGATGCGGCTGTAGTTCTCCAGGAGATGCGGGCCGGGCGTAAGGCCGAGCTGGCCATTGGCGATCGTTCCGGCGTCCCAGGTCGAGGCGACGAAAGCCATGTAGACGGGAAAGACGATCACCAGCACGCCGGCGATGAGCACGAGATGCGCGATGACATTGCCGAAGGGGCGGTTTTCTACCACTGGCCGCCCCCCTCCCCGGCCCTCCCCCGCTGCGCGGGAGAGGGAGCGGATTCGCGACGGCCCGTAGAATCCGAGCGCACGGTCGTTGGCCCTCCCTTCTCCCGCAGACACGAAGTCGGCTGTTGCCGACTTCGGTCAGATACGGGGGAGGGCAAGGGCGGGGGCCGATCCACAACGGCAATGTCGGCCATCAGTATGTCACCTTGCGTTCGACATAGCGGAACTGGATCGAGGTCAGCGCGATGACGATGATCATAAGGATCACCGATTGCGCGTTGGAGCCGCCGAGATCGCCGCCGAGCCGGCCGTCCGAGAAGACCTTGTAGACCAGCGTTTCCGTCGCCTTGGCGGGGCCGCCGCCGGTGACCGCGTCGATGATGCCGAGCGTGTCGAAGAAGACGTAGACGATGTTGACGACGACGAGGAAGAAGGTCGTCGGCGACAGCAGCGGGAAGACGATGGTCCAGAAGCGGCGCGCCGGTCGTGCGCCGTCGATCGCGGCCGCCTCGATCAGCGATTTCGGGATCGCCTGCAGGCCCGCGAGAAAGAACAGGAAATTGTAGCTGATCTGCTTCCACACGGCGGCGATGACGATCAGCGTCATCGCCTGGCCGCCGTTCAGCAGCGGATTCCAGTCGACGCCGAGGCGCTTCACGCCATGCGCGAAATAGCCGAGCGAAGGCTGGAACAGGAATATCCAGATGACGCCGGCGACGGCGGGCGCCACCGCATAGGGCCAGACCAGCAGCGTCTGGTAGACGGTCTTGCCGCGAATGCCGCGATCGGCCTGCACGGCCAGCAGAAGCGCGATCGACAGCGAGGCGACCGTCACCGCGATGGCGAAGACCGCCGTCACGCCCATGGAATGGAAGTAATAGGGATCGCTGAACAGCGCCTTGTAATTCTCGAAACCGACGAAGTTCGAGGTTGTGCCGAAGGCGTCCTGGATGAAGAAGCTCTCCTTCACCGCCTGTGTGGCCGGCAAGTAGAAGAAGACGAGCGTGATGGCGAGCTGCGGGGCGACCAGCAGGTAGGGCAGCAGCTTGTTGGAGAAGGTGGCGCGCTTTTCCATTTTTCAGTCCGTCATGGCCGGGCTTGTCCCGGCCATCCACGCCGCGCCGTCCGCGGCGCACGCCAAGATCATCACGGAGCTTCCCGGCGACAGCAGCGCCTCATGGCGTGATGCCCGCGACAAGCGTGGGCATCACGCGGAGGCAAGGCCCAGCCTACTTCCCCGCGGTCCGCTCGAACTGGCGCAGCATGTTGTCGCCGCGCGACACCGCGTCGTCGAGCGCCTGCTTGGCGGTCTTCTTGCCGGCGAGCGCCTGCTCGATCTCCTCGGACCAGACGTCGCGCATCTGCACCATGTTGCCGAAGCGCAGGCCGCGCGAATTTTCGGTCGGCTCCTTGTTGGTGAGCTCCAGCAGCGGCACTTCGAGGATCGGGTTCTCCTTGTAGAAGCCCTCCGCCTTCACCTTCGCATAGGCCGCCTTGGTGATCGGCAGATAGCCCGATTTCTTGTGCAGCTCGATCTGCCGGTCGGTTTCCGAGAGGAAGCTGAGGAATTTCGCGACGCCCTTGTATTCGGTCGCGTTCTTGCCGCCCATGACCCAGAGCGAGGCGCCGCCGATGATCGAATTCTGCGGCGCGCCGGCAACGTCGGGATAATAGGGCATGGGCGCCGCAGTATAGGCGAATTTCGCATTGGCCTTCACGTTGCCGTAGAAGCCGATCGAGGTCAGGAAGATCGGGCATTCGCCGGACGTGAAGCGCCCCTCGCCGCTGTTGGCGCGGCCCGAGTAGTCGTAGGTCTTGTCCTTCTGCAATTCAGCGAGCGTCGACAGGAATTTCACGTGCAGCGGCGAGTTGAACTTGAGCTGCGTGTCGAAGCCGTCGAGGCCGTTGGCCTTGGTGCCGATCGGCACGTTGTGCCACGCCGAGAACTGCTCGACGATCGCCCAGGGGGCCCAGGCGTTCGACAGGCCGCAGGTCGGCGAGGTCGCGTGCAGCTTCTTCGCCGCGTCGAAGACCTCCGGCCAGGTCTTCAGCTTGGCCGCGTCGACGCCGGCCTTTTCGAGCGCGTCCTTGTTCAGCCACATGACCATGGAGGACGAGTTGAAGGGAAACGACAGCATCTCCCCCTTCAGCGTCGAGTAATAGCCAGTGATCGTGGTCAGGTAGGCCTTGGGATCGAAAGTCTCGCCGGCTTCCGCCATCAGCTGGTAGACCGGCTTCACCGCGCCCTTGGCCGCCATCATCGTGGCGGTTCCGACCTCGAACACCTGCAGGATGTGCGGCGCCTGACCCGCGCGGTAGGCGGCGATACCGGCGTTCATCGTGTCGGCGTAGCCGCCCTTGTAGACCGGCGTCACCTTGTAGTCGGCCTGCGCGGCGTTGAAGTCGTTCGAGAGCTTGACGATGAGATCGTTGTTGGCGCCGGTCATGGCGTGCCACCACTGGATCTCCGTGGCGGCCAGCGCTGGCAGGCTCGCGCCGGAAAGCAGGAATGCGGCCAAGGCGAAGCGTTTCATGGACTGGCTCCCTAGTGTCTCGACGGGGCGGCTTCTAGCGGCCGCCCTCTTCAGGTCCGTGACATATTCATGACGGAGCCGTGACGGCCCGGCAAGTGCGCAGGCCCTAAGCCGCGCGGATCAGGTCGGCCGCCTTCTCGCCGATCATCATGGTCGGCGCATTGGTGTTGCCGCCGATCAGCGTCGGCATGATCGAGGCGTCGACGACGCGCAGACCCTCCAGCCCGTGCACGCGCAATTGCGCGTCGACCACCGCGGTCGCGGCGTCCGGGCCCATCATGCAGGTGCCGACCGGGTGATAGACCGTGTCGACGCGCCGGCGCAGGAAGTCGCGGATCTGATCGTCGCTCTCCACGCCCGCGCTGAACATCTCGCTCGTCGCCTGCGACTTGAGCGCCGGCGCCTCCATGATCCGTCGCGTCAGCTTGAAGCCGGCGACCATGACCTCGAGATCCTCGACCTCGCCGAGGAAGTTCGGGTCGATCAGCGGCGCGGCCGACGGATCGGCGCTCGCCAGCGTTACCGCGCCGCGGCTCTTGGGGCGCAGCAGGCAGACGTGACAGGAGAAGCCGTGGCCCATGTGCATCTTGCGCGCGTGGTCGTCGACGGTGGCGACGACGAAATGCAATTGCACGTCCGGGATGTCGAGATCGGGCCGCGTCTTCAGGAAGCCGCCGGCCTCCGCGAAATTGGTCGAGACCACGCCCTTGCGCTCGCGCCGGTAGCGCGCGATCTCGCCCATCATCTTCCAGGCGCCGCGCAGGCTGTAGCCGACCGTCTCCAGCGAACTCGTGCGGTAGTTGAGGATCGCGTCGGGATGGTCCTGCAGATTGGCGCCGACGCCGGGCAGATGGTGAACCGGCGTCACGCCGACCTTCTGCAGCGCGGCGGCGTCGCCGACGCCCGACAGCATGAGCAATTGCGGACTGCCGAAGGCGCCGCCGGCCAGGAGCACCTCGCGGCGCGCGCGCACCGTCTTCGTCTCGCCGCCGATGCGGATCTCGGCGCCGACCGCGCGCCTGCCGTCGAACAGGATTTTCAGAATCTGCGCGCCGGTCCGGACGGACAGGTTCGGCCGCTTGCCGATGTAGGGATGGATGTAGGCGCGCGCGGCGCTGCAGCGCTCGCCGTTGATCTGCGTCACCTGGTAGATTCCGCAGCCCTCCTGCTTCGGGCCGTTGAAATCCGAGGTCAGCGGCAACTGGCACTCGCGCACCGCGTCGAGGAAGCGCTGCTGGAACGGGTTGCCGGTGCGCAGTTCCGCGACGTTGAGCGGGCCGCCCTTGCCGTGGAATTCGTCGGAATGCGTCTCGTTGTTCTCCGACTTGCGGAAGTAGGGAAGCACGTCGGCGTAGGACCAGCCGGGATTTCCGAGCGCGGCCCAATGGTCGTAGTCCCAGGCGTGGCCGCGGATGTAGACCATGGCGTTGATGCCGGAGGAGCCGCCGAGCGTCTTGCCGCGCGGCTGATAGCCGCGCCGTCCGCCGAGCCCCTTCTGCGGCGTCGTCTCGTAGGCCCAGTTCTTGATCTTGCGCGGCAGGATCGCGGCGGCCGCCAGCGGCGTCCAGATCATCCAGCTCTTGCCGTCGTCGCCGGCCTCGAACAGTCCCACGCTCGTCCTGGGGTCCTCGCTCAAGCGGCCCGCGACCGCACATCCGCCCGACCCGCCGCCGAGGACGAGAAAATCGAACTCTTCCACGATCCGCCTCCCTTGTGGTTTAGCGATAAACTATATGGATTTCGACGCGGCGGGGAGTCCCTATCTCGCCGCGTTGCCATTTCCCGTCGCCGCCTTCAGGATCGCGGCCCGCATACGGAGACGAAGATGACGCCACTGGTCCTGACGCTGATTGGCGACGACAAGCCAGGCCTCGTCAATGCCGCGTCCGAAGCGGTGGCGGCGCATGGCGGCACCTGGCTCGAGAGCCGGCTGGCGCGGCTTGCCGGCAAGTTCGCGGGCATCGTGCTGATAGAGGCTCCGGACGAGAAGACGGAGGCGCTGACGGGCGCCCTGCGCGCGCTGGAGAGCGCCGGCCTCAAGGTCGCCGTGGAGCGCGGCGCGGCGCAGGCGGCGCCGACGGCCGGCGCCCGCCATCTCGACATCGAGATCGTCGGCCACGAGCGACCCGGCATCGTGCGCGACCTGACGCAGGCGCTGAAGAACCTCGGGGCGAATATCGAGGAGTTTTCGAGCGGCGTCGAAAGCGCGGCTTTCACCGGCGCCGAAATGTTCCGCGCGAAAATCCGTGTCGGCCTGCCGGAGACGCTCACGCCCGCCGAATTGCGGCGCACGCTGGAGCGGCTCGCCGGCGAGATCATGGTCGATCTGACGCTACGCGACGAATAGCGCGTGCCGCCCACCCCAAACACTTAACCGGCCCTTAATCCGCCTTCGTTACTCCTCATCAACGCCGTCTCGACAGGACGATGGACGGATATGCGGGGTTTTGGCGGATCGAAGGAAAAGCCGGATCGCGGCTCGCGTCGGGAGCCGGGCTTCGACGATCCGCGCAGGGAGGGCCTGCGCGTCGAAGCCGACGACCGGATCGCGGGCGGGCGCAGGAGCGCACGCGCAGGCGACGGCCGGCGCGAGCCGCGCCTGAGCACGGACGGCGACCTGCGCGCCGATCCGCGGGAGAAATCTGTGGGCCGCAAGACAAGCGAGGCAGACGGCGGCGGTCGCGCGAAGGCGCGGCGCAGGCGGCGGTCGCGTTCGCTCGCCGGACAGCTGGTCTACTGGGTTCTGGTGTTGGGCGTATGGGGCGCGATCGCGACGACCGCCGTATTCGCCTATTACGCCGCGCAACTGCCGCCGATCGACCAGCTCGCCGTGCCCAAGCGGCCGCCGAACATCGCCATCCTCGGCATCGACGGCGACGTGCTCGCCAATCGCGGCGACACGGGCGGCCCGGCGATTCGGCTCGCCGAACTGCCGCCCTATCTGCCAAAAGCCTTCATCGCCATCGAGGACCGGCGCTTCTACGCGCATTGGGGCATCGACCCGATGGGCATTTCGCGCGCCATCGTGGCGAATGTCTTGAGACGTGGCGGCATGCAGGGCGGCTCGACCCTGACGCAGCAACTCGCCAAGAACCTGTTCCTGACGCAGGAGCGCACCTTCAGTCGCAAGATACAGGAGGCGATCCTCGCCCTGTGGCTGGAGCGGCGCTACTCGAAGGACCAGATCCTCGAACTCTATCTCAACCGCGTCTATTTCGGCTCGGGCGCCTATGGCGTGGAAGCCGCGAGCCAGCGCTATTTCGGGCATGGCGCGCGGCAGGCGACGCTCGGCGAATCGGCGATCCTGGCGGGCCTGATGAAGGCGCCGACCAAGCTCGCCCCCAACCGCAATCCGGAAGGCGCGAACGAACGCGCCACGCAGGTCATCACCGCGATGGCGCAGGAAGGCCATATCACCGAGGCGATGGCCAAGATCGCCCTCGCGCGGCCCGCGACCGCGCAGCGCGATACGGGCGGCGCGTCGATCAATTACGCCGCCGATTACGTGATGGACGCGCTCAACGACACGGTCGGCGCGATCGACGAGGATCTCGTCGTCACCACCACGCTCTCCGGCGAGATGCAGAAAGCGGCCGAGCAGTCGCTCAACGAGGAGCTCGACAAGAAGGGCGCGAAGTTCGGCGTGTCGCAGGGCGCGGTCGTGTCGATGGACCCGAACGGCGCGATCCGCGCGCTGGTCGGCGGACGAAACTACGCCGAGAGCCAGTTCAATCGCGCCGTCGCCGCCAAGCGGCAGCCGGGCTCGGCCTTCAAGCCCTTCGTCTATCTGGCCGCGCTCGAACGCGGCCTGACGCCCGACACGGTGCGCGAGGACGGCCCAATCAACGTGAAGGGCTGGCGGCCCGAGAATTACAGCCGCGAATATTTCGGCCCGGTGACGCTGACCAATGCGCTCGCGCTGTCGCTCAACACGGTGGCGGTGAAACTCGGCCTCGAGGTCGGGCCGAAGGCGGTGATCTCGACGGCGCGCCGCCTCGGCATCCAGTCCGAACTACAGCCCAACGCCTCGATCGCGCTCGGCACGAGCGAGGTGACGCCGCTCGAACTCGTCAGCGCCTACGCGCCCTTCGCCAACGGCGGGATCGGCGTGCAGCCGCACATCATCACGCGCGTGCGCACCGCCGACGGCAAGCTGCTCTACCAGCGGCGCGGCTCGTCGAACGGCCGCCTGATCGAGCCGCAATATGTGGCGATGATGAACGCGATGATGGAGGAGACTCTGCTGACCGGCACGGCCAAGAAGGCCGCGCTGCCGGGCTGGCAGGCCGCCGGCAAGACCGGCACCAGCCAGGATTTCCGCGACGCCTGGTTCGTCGGCTACACGAGCGCGCTGGTGACCGGCGTCTGGCTCGGCAACGACGATTCCTCGTCCACCAGGCACGCCTCCGGCGGCAACCTGCCGGTGGACGTTTGGAGCCGGTTCATGCGGGCGGCGCTGAAGGGCCAGCCTGTCGCCGCGCTGCCCGGCGGCGCATGGCGGCCGGCCAATCTGCCGACGCCGCCCTCGGCGATTCCCGTGGCGCGCGGACCTGATCCGGCCGGCCCCGCGGCGGCCACCGGGGCGCCCGCAGCCCCGCCGAAACCCGTCCGCATGCCGCGGCCGCGCCCGGCCGACGACTTTCTCCCGCCCGAGGATATCGGCGCGCAGGCGGCCGCGCGCGAATCGGCGCCGCGCGAGAAGAACTTCCTCGAAAAGCTGTTCGGCGGTTAGACCCTGCCCGACCCGGTTTCGTAGGCGATGCAGATCTTTCCGAAGTGCCCCGCGCTCTTCATGCAGCGCAAGGCCTCGGGAACATCAGCGAAGGCGAACGTCCGGTCGATGACGGGCCTCATGCCCGCCTTGTCGATGGCGGCGACCATCTGTTCGAACATTTCGCGCGAGCCGACCGAAAGGCCGATCATCCGCAGGTTCTTGCCGAACAGGGTCGGCATGGCGATCTGCTGCGAGAAGCCCGAGAGCACGCCGATCACCTCGATCCGTCCGCCGACCTTCGCCGCCTCCAGCGACTGGTTGAGCGTGCCGGCGCCGCCGACTTCGACGACATGATCGACGCCCGCGCCGCCGGTCAGCTCCAGCGCCGCCTTCGCCCATTCAGGGTTCGTCTTGTAGTTGATCGTCTCGTCCGCCCCGAGAGCTTTGGCGCGTTCGAGCTTTTCGTCGGATGACGACGTCACGATCGCTTTCGCGCCCGCCATCTTGGCGAATTGCAGCGCGAAGATGGACACGCCGCCCGTGCCCTGCACGAGCACGGTCTGGCCCGCCTTCAATTCGCCTTCCACCATCAGCGCGCGCCAGGCGGTGAGGCCCGCGCAAGGCAGCGTCGCCGCTTCCTCGAACGACCATCCTTTCGGAATGGGCGACACGGCTTCCGCCCTGGCGACGAACTGCTCCTGCAAGACGCCGGGCAGCGGCCCGCCCAGCGGGCGCGAGCGCTTGTAGGCATCCGGCGGTCCCTCGATCCAGCCTTCGAAGAACATCGGGCAGACCCGGTCGCCTGCCTTCACGCGCGAAACGCCGGCGCCGACCGCGATCACTTCGCCCGCGCCGTCCGAGAAGGGAACGAGCGGCAAACGTCGCGTGCCGCCCATGCCCTGCACGGTCAGGAGATCGCGGTAATTCACCGAGGCCGCGCGCATGGCGATCAGGACTTCGCCCGCGCCCGGCTGTGCGGCCTGCTTCTCGACAAGCCGAAGATTGTCGATCCCCCATTCGCCTTCGACTTGCCATGCGCGCATGAAAATCACTCCGCCGCGGCTGCGTGCGTGACGACCATATTCGCCATGCGCCGCGTGATGATGGCTTCGGCGTCGGCGACGATGCGGTCGACGAGTTCCTTCACGCTGGGAATGTCGTGGATCAGGCCCTGCACCATGCCGGCCGACCAGATGCCCGCGTCGACGTCGCCGCTCTCCAGGCCCGCGCGGCCGCGCACGCCGGCGACGAGATGCTTGACGTCCTCGAATTTCGCGCCGCGCTTTTCGGCGGCGACCACTTCCATGCTCACGGCGTTCTTCGCGACGCGCGCCGTATTGTGCATGGTGCGGAAGATGAGTTCGGTCGCGCGCTCGTCGTTGGCGACCATCTGCTGCTTGAAGGCCTCGTGGATCGGCGCTTCCTTGGTGGCGCAGAAGCGCGTACCCATGTTGACGCCGTCGGCGCCGAGCGCCAGAGCCGCCGCAAGGCCCCGCCCGTCGCCGAAGCCGCCGGACGCGATCATCGGGATCGTGATCTTGTCGGCTGCGCAGGGAATGAGGATGAGGCCGGGAATGTCGTCCTCGCCCGGATGGCCCGCGCATTCGAACCCGTCGATGGAAATCGCGTCCACGCCCATGCGCTGCGCCGAGACGGCGTGGCGGACGGCCGTGCATTTGTGGATGACCTTCACGCCATGCTTGCGAAGCTCATCGACATGCTCCTGCGGCTTGTAGCCTGCCGTCTCGACGATCTTCACGCCGCCCTCGATGATCGCGCGCCGGTATTCGGCATAGGGCGGCGGGTTGATCGAGGGCAAGATGGTGAGGTTCACGCCGAACGGTCTGTCGGTCATCTCTCGGCAGCGCTTGATCTCCTTGACGAGATCTTCCGGCGTCGGCTGGGTGAGCGCGGTGATGAAGCCAAGCGCGCCGGCGTTCGCCACGGCGGCGACCAGTTCGGCGCGGCCGACCCATTGCATGCCGCCCTGCACGATCGGGTGCTGCACGCCGAACATTTCCGTGAAGCGGGTCTTGAGCATGGGATATTTCCTCTGCATGTGTTGTTTCGGCTCGGCCCCCTCCCTATCCCTCCCCCGCTGCGCGGGAGACGGGACGGCAGGCGCCCGTGTGCTCCCTCTCCCGCGCAGCGGGGGAGGGTCGGGGAGGGGGCCTTTCGACCGTCATGCGCCTTTGAAATTGGCGACGCGCTTCTCCAGAAACGCCGCGACGCCTTCCCTGAAATCCTCCGACGCTCCCGCAACGCGCTGCGTCCTGAACTCCAGGTCGAGTTGATCCTCGAAATTGTTCTCCGTCGAGTCCCAATAGAGCCCGCGGATGAGGCCGAGCGCCTGCGTCGGCCCTGCCGCCAACTCGCGCGCAACCTTCATCGCTTCGTCGAGCGCAGCTCCATCGTCCACCACGCGATTGATCAGCCCCCAGGCCAGCGCCTTTTCCGACGGCAGCTTTTCGCCCAAAAGAGACAATTCCATCGCGCGCGCCACGCCGATGCGGCGCGGCAGCAGCCAGGTCGAGCCGACGTCGGGCACGAGCCCGATGCGACGGAAGGCTTGCAGGAAATAGGCGCTTCGCGCGGCAATGACGATATCGCCGGCGAGCGCCAGCGCCATGCCGCCGCCCGCCGCTGCGCCATTCACGGCGGTGACGACCGGGCAATGCAGCCGCCGCAGACGCCGCAGCAACGGATGCCAGTGCGTCTCCAGCACGATGCCGACGGGCTTGGCCTTGCCGGCGCCGCGTTCCTTCAGGTTGGCGCCGGAGCAGAAGGCGCCGCCCGCGCCCGTGATGACGAGGCAGCGCGCGCCGTTTGCCCTGTCCTCGACAATGTCGAGCGCCGCCAGAATGTCGTCGAGCATCGGCTCGCCGGCGGCGTTCATCACGTCCGGATCGTTCAACGTCAGGACGGCGACGCCGTTGTCGATCTCGATGCGGACGCGCGCGAAGTCCATCACTCGCCCCTGAACTTCGCCGGCCGCTTTTCCAGGAACGCCGTCACGCCTTCCTTGAAGTCGGCTGTGCTTCCGGCAATCCGTTGCGTGCGAAATTCGAGATCGAGCTGCTCCTCGAAGGTGTTCTCCGGGCTGTCCCAGTAGAGGCCGCGGATCAGCGCCAGCGCCCTGGTCGGACCGCTGGCGAGCTCTTGAGCCATCTTCTTCGCTTCGCTCATCAGTTCGGCGTCGTCGTAGACGCGATTGATGAGGCCCCAGTCCAGCGCCTTTTCCGCCGGCAGCTTTTCGCCGAGCAGCGACAGTTCCATCGCGCGCGCCGTGCCGACGAGGCGCGGCAGCATCCAGGTCGAGCCCGCGTCCGGCACGAGGCCGATGCGGCGGAAGGCTTGCAGGAAGTAAGCCGATTTCGCCGCGAGCTTGAGGTCGCCCATCAGCGACAGGCTCATGCCGGCGCCGGCCGCCGCGCCGTTGACGGCGGTCAGCATCGGGCAATGCAGGCGGCGCATGCGGCGCAGCAGCGGATGATAATGGCTTTCCAGCACCGATCCGGCGTTGGTCTTCTTCGAGGTCGACGTATTGCGGCCCTGAAGATTGGCGCCGGCGCAGAACCCTTTGCCCGCGCCGGTCATGACGACGCAGCGCACGCCGTTGTCGCGATCCTCGATGAAATCGAAGGCCTCGATCAAGCCTTCGAGCATGTCGATCGAAATGGCGTTCATGACTTCGGGATGATTGAGCGTAAGAACGGCGACGCCGTCCTCGACGTCCACTTTCACGCGATTGAAATCGACCATGTGTTCCTCCTGTGCGCCGATGGAAGGCGCGGCGTGATCTTCGGTGTCATTCCCGGCGGTCCGAAGGACCGACCGGAACTCCAGAGCGGCGCTGACGGTTTCGGCCCTCTGGATTCCCGATAGATCGCTACGCGATCGTCGGGAATGACAAAGCCCTTACAATCCCATTTCCGCGAACTGTTTCTTGCGCGGCCCCATGTAGCCGAACAGATAGCCCGCGACCTTGCGCATCTGGATTTCTTCCGAGCCTTCGGTGATGCGGTAGCGGCGATGGTGGCGGTAGATGTGCTCGAACGGCTTGTGGCGGGAATAGCCGATGCCGCCGTGCACCTGGATCGCGCGATCGGCCGCCTGGCCGCACAGCCGGTTCGCCCAGTAATTGCACATGGAGACCTTGTCGGAGAGCTTGTGCTCGAGGCCCGCGCGCTCCGTGCGGTCCATCTCCCACGCCGTCTTGCGGATCAGCAGGCGCAGCATTTCCGCCTGCGTGGCAAGTTCGACAAGAGGAAACTGGATCGCCTGGTTGGTCGACAGCGGCTTGCCGAACGGCGATCGCTTGCGCGCGTATTTGATGCTCTCCTCGATGCAGAAGACCGCCGCGCCGAGCGAGCTTGCCGCCTGCCGGATGCGGTTCTCGTGCACGAAGCACTGCGCGAGCGCGAGGCCATGATCGAGATCGCCGAACAAGGCGTCCTCCGGCACCCAGACATTCGTCAGCGACAGCCGCGGATGGTCCGTCGGCATGTTGAACGTCCACATGTACTCCTCGATCACCAGGCCATCCGACGGCACGGGCACGAGGAAGCACGAAATGCCCGTGGCGGATCCGTCCTTGCCCGATGTGCGCGCGAAAACCGCGCAATGGGTGGCGTGGTGCATGCCGGTGATCCACATCTTCTCGCCGTCGATGCGCCAGCCGGCCTTGCCGCCGCGCGTCTCGGGCACGGCGCGCGTGCCCATGTGCGTGGCGTCGGAGCCGTGGGCCGCTTCCGTCAGGCCGAAGCAGATGCGCACGTCGCCGGTGAACTGGCCCGGGATCAGCGCCTGCTTCTGGTCCTCGCGCCCGTAGGTGTCGAGCATGATGACGACGGGGAAATTGCCGACGACCGAATGTTCGTTCTGCAGATCGTTGTGCAGGCCGAGGCCTTGCGCGGCGAAATGTTCGCGGATCGCAGCCATTGCGAGATTGGAGCCGTCCTTGCCGCCATATTGCTTCGGCAGGGCGAAGCGCAGGTGGCCGGCCTTGTCGGCGACGTTCTTGGCCTCGCGCAGCAGCTGCTCCCATTCCTTGCGCGGCAGGCCGCCATTCTCGAAATCCGTGCGCGCCCATTCGCGGCGATGATCGAAGAAGCGAATGTTGTCGTCGCGATTCTCGATCGGCTTGATCTCGCGCTGCACGAATGCGTCGAGTTCCTTCAAATAGTCGGTGATGTCTTTCGGCAGTTCGAAGTCCATG
>JBDHTL010000007.1:0-55020 GCA_039808645.1 Rhodoblastus sp.
TCCATGATGCGGCCGTGCGCGCCGGGCCCGACGCCGACATATTCGCCGTAGCGCCAGTAGATGAGATTGTGCCGGCTCTCCGCGCCTTCGCGCGCGTGATTGGAGATTTCGTAGGCCGGCATGCCGGCTTTCGCCATCGTGTTCTGCGTCACGTCCCACAATTCGCGCTGGATGTCGGCCGACGGCATCACCAGTTTTCCCGCTCGTTCGAGCCGCTCGAACATCGTATCGGGCTCGATGGTGAGCTGATAGAGCGACATGTGTTCCGGCGCGCGCGCCAGCGCTTCCGTCAGCTCGCTGCGCCAGCGTTCGATGCTCTGGGCAGGACGCCCGTAAATGAGATCGAAGGAGACGCGATCGAAGGTGGAAGTCGCGACATCGAGCGC
Organism: Rhodoblastus sp.; assembly: GCA_039808645.1. GTDB lineage: Bacteria > Pseudomonadota > Alphaproteobacteria > Rhizobiales > Beijerinckiaceae > JAJXWB01. The sequence continues at coordinate 387 of JBDHTL010000007.1, forward strand.
GGCCATCGCCTCCGCAGCGCTGTGCAGGCGGCCGAGCATGCGCAGATCGGTGTCGTCCAAAGCCTGCACGCCGAGCGACACGCGATTGACGCCGACCGAACGATAGCCCCGGAAGCGCTCGGCCTCGACGCTGGACGGGTTGGCCTCGAGCGTGATTTCGGCGCCCTTCTCGATCGCCCAGTTATCGGCGATCGCCTGCAATATCGCTTCCACCGTCTGCGGCTTCATCAGCGAGGGCGTGCCGCCGCCGAAGAAGACGGAGCCGACCGTGCGGCCCCGCGTCAGCTTCGCGCGATGGGCGAGTTCGACGCGGAAGGCCTCGACATAGCGGTCCTCGTCGACCGGATTGCGCCGGACGTGGCTGTTGAAATCGCAATAGGGGCACTTCGACAGGCAGAACGGCCAGTGCACGTAGACGCCGAAGCCCGGATCGATTCGGGGCGGAAATTTGGAGGCCATGCGGCCTTATTGCACGAGAGGGGCCGCCGGGAAATGTGCCATTATGGGACGGGATGGACCCTCTCTCCCGCGAAGCGGGGGAGAGATGGAGAGGGGGCGTGGCGAAAACCAGTTGCGCTGCGGCTGGACCCCCTCCCTGACCCTCCCCCGCTTCGCGGGAGAGGGAACTACGCCAGACACCCCCGCGCCAGCGCCTGAAACGCCCGCGCCCGATGGCTCAGCGCCCGGCTCCCGTCGGCGGGAATCCCGTGCTTCTCCTCCGCCGTCATTTCCCCGAACGTCCGCTGATGCCCATCCGGCCTGAAACAGGGATCGTAGCCGAACCCCGCCGTTCCCTTCGGCGGAAACACGAGATCGCCATTCACACGGCCTTCGAATTGCTCGACATGGCCGTCCGGCCAGCACAGAGCCAGCGCCGAGATGAAATGCGCCCGCCACGGTTTTGGCGCCCCGGTCGCCGCAACCTCGCGGCGAATGCGCTCCATCGCTGCGCAAAAATCCTTGGAATCGCCCGCCCAGCGCGCGGAATAGATGCCCGGCGCGCCGCCGAGAGCCTCCACGCACAGGCCGGAATCATCGGCGAAGGCCGGCAGATTGGCGGCTTGCGCCGCCGCTCGCGCCTTGATGAGCGCATTGGCGGCGAAATCCGCGCCGGTCTCCTCCGGTTCGCCGAGACCCAATTCGCCGGCCGAGACCGCCTCGATCCCGTAGGGCGCCAGCAGCTCCCGCATCTCGCGCAGCTTGCCGGCATTATGCGTGGCGATGACGATCTTGCCCGAGAGCTTGCGGCCCATCAGGCGACCGCCGCCTTCTGCAATTCGGCGAGCTTGCCGATGCCGGCCTTGGCGAGGCCGAGCATGGCGGCGAGCTGCGCCTCGTCGAAGGTCTCGTTCTCGGCCGTCATCTGCACCTCGACGATGCCGCCCTTGCCGGTCATGACGAAATTGGCGTCGGTCTCGGCGGCCGAATCCTCGTCGTAGTCGAGGTCGAGCACGGTCGCGCCCTTGTAGATTCCGCAGGAGACGGCGGCGACGCGGTCCTTCAGCGGCATGTCCTTGATGATGGAGCGCCCGCGCATCCACTTCAGGCAATCGTGCAGCGCCACCCAGGCGCCGGTGATCGAGGCCGTGCGCGTGCCGCCGTCGGCCTGGATCACGTCGCAATCGACGGTGATCTGGCGCTCGCCGAGCATCTTGAGATCGGTGACGGCGCGCAGCGAACGGCCGATCAGACGCTGGATTTCCTGCGTGCGGCCCGAGGGCTTGCCGGAGGAGGATTCGCGGCGCGTGCGGGTATGCGTGGCGCGCGGCAGCATGGCGTATTCGGCCGTCACCCAGCCGCGGCCCTGTCCGCGCAGCCACATCGGCGGCTTGTCCTCGAGCGAGGCCGTGCACAGCACATGCGTATTGCCGAATTTCACGAGGCACGAGCCCTCGGCGTAGCGCGCAACGTTGCGTTCGAGCGAGACGGCGCGCATTTCGTCGGCGGCGCGTTTGGAAGGACGCATGGTCAGGACCTCGTTGTGAGCGCGCGCTTTGTCGCGTCGGCGCATAGCTGTGTCAACCGCGTCCGGCTTGATCGGCGGCGTCCTTTGGCGGAGTGTCGGCCACAATCCGCAGCAGACGCCGTTCCTTGCCCGAAACGCTTCCCCACCGCGCGCCCGACGCGCCTGCGCCCGGCGGCGCGGGCGTCTTCCTGCGCATGTTTCCCTCCATCGTCCTGCCGATGTTCATCGCGGTCATGGACCAGACGATCGTCGCCACCGCCCTGCCGGCGATCGCGGTCGCGCTGGACGATGTCGAGCGCATCGCCTGGGTGGTCGTCGCCTATCTCGTCGCCACCACCATCGCCGCGCCGGTCTACGGACGGCTCGGCGACGTCTACGGCCGCCGCCGCATGATGTTCGTGGCGCTCGCGGTGATGATCCTGGGCTCGATCGCCTGCGCGACGGCGCCTAACCTGCCCGTCCTCATCTTCGCGCGAATTCTGCAGGGGCTTGGCGGCGGCGGTCTGATGACCCTCTCGCAGGCGCTCATCAGCGAGAGCGTGCCGCCGCGCGACCGTGCGCGCTATCAGGGCTACCTCGCCTCCGTCGTCGTCTTCTCCAACGCCTTCGGCCCCGTCGCGGGCGGCTGGCTGACCAGCGGGCTCGGCTGGCGCTCGATCTTCTGGATCAACCTGCCGATGGGCCTGCTGGCCGCGGTCCTTGCGCTGCGTCTGCCGGCGCGCGGGCCGCAGCGCGACGCCGACTGGCGATTCGACACGCCGGGCCTCTTCTGGTTCGTGCTGTTCGTAGCCCCCGCGCTTGTCGCCATGGAGCAGATCAGGCGGCTGCGCCTCGCCGATGCGCCGCTCATCGCCGCGCTCGTCGGCGTGGCCGTCCTCGCGCTGGTCCTGCTGGCGCGGCGCGAGTTGAAGGTCGCGCAGCCGCTCTTTCCCTTCGCGCTGCTGCGTGAAAAGACGATCTGGCGCTCCAACGCCATGGCCGCCTTCCACGGCGCGGCGCTCGTCTCGCTGATCGCCTATCTGCCGATCTACCTGCGCGTCGAGCGCGGCCTCTCGCCGGCCGAAACCGGCTACCTGCTGCTGCCCATCGCCTTCGGCATCGGCATCGGTTCGCTGGCGACCGGCAGGCTCGTCGCGCAGACCGGCCGCACCGCGATCTTTCCCTCGCTGGCGCTCGTCCCGGTCGTGGCGATCCTCGTCTATGTCGCGCTCAATCACCAGACGCTCGATGTCGCAGCCTTCGGGCTCGTCATCGGCGTGCTCACCTTCTTCATGGGTTCCGTCATGGGCGTGGTGCAGGTGATCGTGCAGAACGCCGCGGGCGTCGGCATGCTCGGCGCGGCGGCCGGCTCCGTGCAGTTTTCGCGCGCCATCGGCGCCTCGTTCGGCACGGCGCTGGTCGGGGCGGTCCTGTTCGCGGTGTTCAAGGCGCAGGCGGGCGAAGCGACGGGCGTCTTCGCCGATCTCGTGGAGCGCGGGCCCGCGGCCCTGACCAAACTCGCGCCAGTCGCGCGTGAAGCGGCGGAAGTCGCGCTGGCGGCCGGGTTTCGCGCGGTCTTTCTCGTCGTCGCCGGTTTCGCCGCGCTGGCGCTGGCATGCGCATGGTCGATCCCGTCGCGGCGGCTTTGACCGCCGTTTCACTTCGCCGTGAACCGCGCTAGCTTCCTCTCACCGGGAGGCCCAGATGAAAAACATTCTCGTTCCCATCGAGGAGCATGATTCGATCGCCGCCGTTCTCGAGACGGCCTGGCGCTTCGGTCAGGGCTTTGGCAGCCGGATCGAGGGCATCGCGCTCGGTCCCGACACCGGCGACCTCATCGCCGCCGATTTCGCCATCGCCGGCTCGATCTTCGACGAAAAGACCCGGCGCGAACTGGTCGAGCACGCCCGGCGCGTGTTCGAGGATTTCATGTCCGCGCATGGCGTCGCGCCTTCGAGCGGCGACGCTTCCGGCCTGACCTTCGGCTGGGCGGGCGGCGACATGAGCACGGATTCGGGCATCGGCGCCTATGGCCGCGTGGCCGACATCGTCGTGGTCGGCCGGCCGGGCTCCGGTCGCGGCGATCCGCGCCGCGCGACGCTGGAATCGGTGCTGTTCGAGGCGGGCCGCCCCATCCTGATCGCGCCGCGCAAGGCGCCGGAGCGGATCGGCGAGACGGTCGTGATCTCGTGGAACCGCTCGACGGAGACCGCCCGCACCGTCGGCTTTGCCATGCCCGTGCTGCAGAAGGCCAAGCGGATCGTGGTCTTGACCGTCACCGGAGCGCTCTCGCCCGGGCCTTCCGCCGAATCGCTCGCCAAGGCGTTGCAGCGTCACGGCATGACCGTCGACGTCGTCAACGTCGAAAGCGGATCGCGCCCGCCGGGCCGCATGATCCTCGACCAATGCGCGACGCTCGGCGCCGACCTTCTGGTCAAGGGCGGCTACACCCAGAGCCGGCTGCGCCAGATGATCTTCGGCGGCGCGACCGCCGACATCCTGAGCTATGCGGAGATTCCGGTCTTCATGGCGCACTGAGCCCGGTTGTCGCGCCCGCACTCCGCTCCCCTTGCGGGAGGACGCGCTTACGCCTTCGGGCCGCCGCGCGACACGCCGACCTTGGCCGGGCGCAACATGCGCTCGCCGATCGTGTAGCCGGCTTCGACCACCTGCAGCACCGTTCCGGCGGGCACGGTCTCGTCGGGAATTTCGAACAGGGCCTCGTGCATGTTCGGATCGAATTTCTGGCCGAGCGGCTCCATCCTCTTCACGCCGTGACGGGTCAGCCGCGACTGGAAGTCGGCCGCGATCACGCCGACGCCCTCGATCATCGTCTTCAGCGCGCCGTCGGCGTCCTTGGGCGCGCTCTCGATCGCGCGCGAAAGATTGTCGGCGAAGGTCAGCATGTCGCGGGCGAAATTGGCCGCGCCATAGCTGCGCGCGTCGGAAACTTCCTTCTCGGCGCGGCGCCGCACGTTCTCGACCTCGGCCATGGCGCGCAGCACGCGGTCCTTCAGGGCCGCGTTCTCGGCATAGAGGTTCTCGAGTTCGGTAAAGGGCTCGGGCTCGTCGGTCGTCGCCTGCGCAGCGGCGTCGGCCAGCGAAGACACATGGTCCGGATTGGCCGGGCTCTCGCGATTCTGAGCGTTTTCGGGCTTTTCGGTCGAATTATTCATGACAAATCCACGGGTTCGGTCGGGTCCGATATCAGGGCGCGACCCTGAAAAATCAAGTCGAAGCGCATTTTCCTCCCGGCGCGGCCGGCCGGGCGCCGTCCCCCTGCGGGTCAGCTCGCCGCCCTCTGCGGCCTGCGCTCGCCCCCCAGCGTCTCCAGCAGGCGACGCTTGATCGCGGCCTGCCGCGCGGGATTGGCGATCTTGGCGCCCGTCAGGTCGGTCACGTAGAAGACGTCGACCGCCTTCTCGCCGAAGGTGACGATATGCGCCGAGCCGATGTTGAGGTTGAGCTTGGAGATGGCGCTGGTCAGTTCGTAGAGCAGGCCCGGCCGGTCGAGACCCGATACTTCGATCACGGTCGCGCGGTTCGACAGGCTGTTGTCGATGACGACGTCGGGCGCGACGCTGAACGCGTCGGAGCGCGTCTGCGCGGCGCCCTTCGCCTCGATCAGTTCGAGCAGCTTGATCTCGCCGCGCAACGACCGCTCGATCGAATCGGCGATGCGGTTGCCGCGGCGCAATTCGTCGGAATCCATGTCGAACTGGCGCGAGATCGAGATCGTGTCGAGCGCGAGCCCGTCCGTCGTCGTGAAGACCTGGGCGTCCACGATATTGGCGCCGGCGGCCGCGCAGGCGCCGGCGATGGTCGACAGCAGATAGGGGTGGTCTGGCGCGACGACCGTCAGCTCTGTGACGCCGCGGAAGGAATCGGTCGTCGCCTCGGTGGCGAGCGAGCGCATTTCGACTTCGGTCAGCCGCAGCAGCTTTGCGTGCTGGATCTTGCGCGCAAGATCGGTCTTCAGCCAGTAGGCCGGATAGTGGCGCTCGGCATAGGCGTCGAATTCGGGGTCGGACCAGCCGTGCAGCGTACTGCGCAACTCCTCCTGCATGTGCTTGACTCGCGACTTGCGGTCGATCGCCGAATGGCCGCCGGTGAGAACGACTTCCGTCTCCCAATAGAGGCTGCGCAGGAGCTGGCCCTTCCAGCCGTTCCACACGCCCGGACCGACCGCCCGGATGTCGCAGATGGTCAGGACCAGCAGGAGCTTGAGGCGCTCCGGCGTCTGCACGAGATTGGCGAAATTTTCGATAGTCCGGCGGTCGGACAGATCGCGGCTCTGCGCCGTGTTCGACATGTCCAGGTGCTTTTCGATCAGCCAGGCGACGGTTTCCGTCTCGGCGTCGCTCAGCCCCAGCCGCGGCCCGAGCTTGCGCGCCACTTCCGCGCCGGCGATCGAATGGTCCTCCGGCCTTCCCTTGGCGACGTCGTGCAGGAAGACGGCGAGGTAGAGCACGCGGCGGTTGGAAATAGTCGGCAGGATTTCGCTGGCGAGCGGGTGCTCCTCCTGGAGACGCCCGCCTTCGATCTGCGAGAGGACGCCGACCGCGCGCAGCAGATGCTCGTCCACCGTGTAATGGTGGTACATGTTGAACTGCATCATCGCCACGATGCGGCCGAAATCGGGGATGAAGCGGCCGAGCACGCCGGACTCGTTCATCTGGCGCAGCACTACCTCGGGCGAATTGCGCGACGTCAGGATTTCCATGAACAGACGGTTCGCTTCCGGATCGTTGCGCACGTGCGCGTCGATCTTGCGCAGCGAGCGCGTGACCAGCCTGAGCGCGTCGGGATGGACCGCGAGGCCGTGCGTGTCGGACAGCCAGAACAGGCGGATGAGATTGGCGGGATCGCGATCGAAGACGTCCGGCCGCGCCACCGTGATGCGATCGACCTCGACCGCGAAATCGTCGGAATGCACGATTTTGCGGCGGCGGCGGAAGCGGCCGACGAAACGGTCGAGCACGGCGCGGGGTTTGGCCTCCTTCTCCTCGAGCGCGGCGCAGACGATGGCCGTCAGGTCGCCGACATCCTTCGCGACCAGAAAATAGTGCTTCATGAAGCGTTCGACGCTCGACAGGCCGGCGTGCGAGACATAGCCGAGCCGTTCGGCGATCACGCGCTGCTTGTCGAAGCTCAGCCGTTCCTCGGCGCGGCCGGCGACGAAATGCAGATGGCATCGCACGCGCCACAGGAATTCGTCGCAGCGTTCGAAGAGCTTCAGCTCCTGCGGCGTGAACAGGCCGGCGCCGACGAGCTCCTCCACGCTGCGCACGCGATAGACGTACTTGCCGATCCAGAACAGCGTGTTGAGGTCGCGCAGGCCGCCCTTGCCCTCCTTGACGTTGGGTTCGACGAGATAGCGCGAGGCGCCCGCGCGCGCGACGCGCTGGTCGCGTTCGGCGAGTTTGGCGGCGACGAATTCGCGCGCCGTCCCGCGGACGATCTCCTTCTCGAAACGGTCGCGCATCTGCTCGAACAGCGGCTGCTCGCCGAGAATGAACCGCGCCTCGAGGAGCGCGGTGCGGATCGTCATGTCGCCGTGCGCCTGGCGCAGGCATTCGTCGATCGAGCGCGTGGAATGCCCGACCTTCTGCTTGAGATCCCACAATATGTAGAGGGTCGCCTCGACGACGCTTTCGCCCCAGCCCGTCTGCTTCGTGGGAAACAGGAACAGGAGGTCGATGTCGGAGCCCGGCGCCAGCGTGCCGCGGCCGTAGCCGCCGACCGCGCACACCGCCATGCGTTCGGCGGTCGACGGGTTCTGGATCGGATAGACGTGGCGGGTCACGCAATCGTAGATCGCGCGGATCAGCTCGTCCTCGAGGTCGCACAGGAAGCGGGCGCAGGCGAGCCCGCGGCCGCCGGCCTCCAGCATCTCGCGGGCGCGCGCATGGCCTTCCGTCAGCGCTTTCTGGAAGATCGGCACGACCGCCTTGCGGAAGGCGTCGCGGGGCGCGATCTCGGCCGACAGGTCCGCGATGGCCCGAGCGAGCGCCCCTCGGTCGAGGGGCGCGCCGACGGAGCGCCGCCCGTCCCGGGCGGCCCCAATGGTAGGCTCGATGCTCTGGTCCATCGGCTAGCTCTAGCACAAAGCCAAAGAGCGCGCTGCGCTCGGGCTCAGCCTCGCCGCCGGGCCTCGATCGCATCCCAGATTGCGGCGGCCAGATCGGGGCCGCCGACGCGCTGGATGGCGCGCACGCCGGTCGGCGACGTCACGTTGATTTCGGTCAGATGGCCGTCGATCACGTCGATTCCGACGAAGATCAGCCCGCGTTTCTTCAATTCCGGCCCGAGTTTCGCGCAAATCTCCTTTTCACGCGGCGTCAAATCCGTCTGCGCCGCCGCGCCGCCGCGCACCATGTTGGAGCGGATGTCGTTGGGCGCTGGCACCCGGTTGACCGCGCCGAGCGCTTCGCCGTCGACCAGGATGATGCGCTTGTCGCCTTCCGACACGCGCGGCAGGAATTTCTGGCAAACCCAGGGCTCGCGGAACATCGTCTCGAACATGTCGTAGAGCGAGCCGAAATTCGGATCGACCGGGGCGACCTTGAACACGCCGCCGCCGCCGAAGCCGTAGAGCGGCTTCATCACGATCTCGCCGTGCTCGGCGCGGAAAGCCTCGATCGCCGTCTTGTCGCGCGTGATCAGCGTCGGCGGCATGAATTGCTGGAAATCCATGACGAACAGCTTTTCAGGCGCGTTGCGGACATGGGCGGGATTGTTCACGACCAGCGTCTTCGGGTGGATGCGTTCGAGCAGGTGCGTCGTGGCGATATAGGCGAGGTCGAACGGCGGATCCTGCCGCAGGAGCACGACGTCGCATTCGCTCAGGTCCCGAACGTGGGCGTCGCCGAGCGTGAAATGCTCGCCCTGCACGTCCTTCACGCGCAGATCCTGCACGCTGGCGAACACGGTCTCGCCGCGCAGCGACAGCCGGTCCGGCGTGTAGAAGACGAGTCCGTGGCCGCGCTTCTGGGCTTCGAGCAGCAGCGCGAAGGTGGAATCGCCGGCGATCCTGATCCGGTCGATCGGATCCATCTGAACGGCCACGCTGAGCTTGCTCATGTCTCTTCCTTGTGTCGGCGGCGCAGGTTTAGCGCGATTGCCGCCCGCAAACAAAGCGCCGGCGGCAAACCGGGCGTTAACCATTCCTGAATGGAGAGCGCGGTATATCCGGGCTGACGCATTCTGCGAGGGGATGATGCCCAGGATTTCGCTCGGCGGCGGCCTTGTCTTCCGCCAAAGCCTGTTCTTTCTGATCGTCGCGGCCTTCGGCTTCTACGCCTATCTCGGCGCAGGCGATGTCGTCGACCTCGCCCGGCGGGCGGCGACGGCGCCGCAGGCGCAGGAAGCGCTGACGCAGGCGGTCGCATCCGCCGAGAGCCTGCAGCACCTGCTGCTCGGCAGCCTGGCGCTGGTCTGCGTCATGGCCTTCGGCATCCTGGTTCCCGCCCTGCACACATTGGTCGCCCGGCCGATTTCCCGTATCGCCGGCCAGATGCGCGAACTCGCCGCCGGCGACACCGAGATCGAGATCGATTTCGAGAACCGCAAGGACGAGATCGGCGAAATCGCCCGCAGCCTCGTCGCGTTGCGCGACCATGTGCGCTCGAACCTCGCGCTGGTCGAGGAGATCAAGGCGCGCGACGACCGCGAGGCCCGCCTCATGCGCGACGCCGCGGTGCGCGCGAGCGTCGAGCAGTTCGTCGCCGACATGACCAAGCTGATGGAAGGCCTCGGCGCGATGACGCGCCAGATGTCGGAAGACACCGAGACGATGACCGCGGCCGTGCGCCACGCCAACCAGGGCTCGGATTCCGCGACGCTCTCGGCGAGCGAGGCCGCCGGCAACGTGTCGGCCGTCGCCGGCGCCGCCGAGCAATTGCTCGACGCGATTGAGGAGATCAGCCGCCAGGTCGTTGATTCCACTGGGGTCGTGCGCGAAGCGGTCGTGCAGACGGAAAAATCGAATTCCGGCATTTCGCGCCTGTCGACGGCGGCCGCGCGCGTCGGCGACGTGGTCGAGCTGATTTCGCGCATCGCCGCCCAAACCAACCTGCTCGCGCTCAACGCCACCATCGAGGCGGCGCGCGCAGGCGAGGCCGGCCGCGGCTTCGCGGTCGTCGCGCAGGAAGTGAAGACGCTGGCGACCCGCACCGCCAAGGCGACGCAGGACATCGCCGCGCAGATTGCCGAAATGCAGGCGGCGACCGATCAGTCGGTCGAGGCCATCGCCGCCATTCGCGACAAGATCAGCGCGGTCGAGCGCATTTCCGCGATCATCGCCTCGGCCGTGCACGAGCAGGGCGCGTCCACGCAGGAAATCGTGCGCTCGACGCGCTCGGCGGCCGAGGGCACGACCGGCATGTCGGACCATGTCGCCGCCGTCGCGAAGGCGGTGGGCGACGTCGGCGACAGCGTCGATTCGGTCGTGCGGCTCGCGCAGGATCTCGATTCCTTCGCCAGCCGGATGCGCGCCCAGGCGACGGCTTTCGGCGCGGAGCTGGAAAAGGCGCACGGCTGACGCTCGGCGCCGTCCCGCATCCTTCATGCTGAGGAGAGGGCGCAGCCCGCGTCTCGAAGCATGGCGGAGCCAGAAATCTCACGCCGGCAATCCTTCGAGACGCGGCGCTGCGCATCGCTCCTCAGGATGAGGATTCGCGGTGTTCTTCCGCGCCCGGCGCGCCCTCGATCGGCGGACCTTCGCTCAGAACTGTCTCCAGCTCGCGCAGCATGGCCTGCAACTCGGCCAGTTTCTGCGCGCCGAAGCGGCGCGTGATCTCGGCGTAGATCGTCTCCGACTGCGGCGACACGCGCTCGATCAGCGCCTCGCCCTCCGCCGACAGCGCGATGATGGATCGCCTCTGGTCGGCCTTGTCCTGACGGCGGGTGATGAGCCCGAGCGCCTCGAGATCGCGCAGGATGCGCGAGACGCTGGGACCGAGCAGGAACGTCGCCTCGGCGAGTTCCGAGACTTCCATGTGCGGCCGCGTCATCAGCGCGCGCAGCACGCGCCATTGCTGTTCCGTCATGCCGTGCCGCCTCAGCGCGGGCCGGAAATGCCGCATGACGGCCTCGCGCGCGCGCAGCAGCGACATGGGCAGCGAGCGCGAGAAATGGCGGATGCGCACGGGCGATGCGGGCCTTGTATCTGCTTCGCTCATGCTTTCTCGCGCCTCATCCGAAGTAACAACTAACCGTGCCATACGGCCCGTAGTCGGCGACGATCGTGTCGCCCTTGGCCGTTTCGATCGGCCGGATGAACGAGCCCGCCAGCACGATCTCGCCCGCCTTCAGCGCGCCGCCGTGCTCGGCCATGCGATTGGCGAGCCAGGCGACGCCGTTGGCGGGATGATTGAGGACGCCCGCCGCGAGCCCCGTCTCCTCGATCGCGCCGTTCTTCGACACGATGGCTCCGATCCACCGCAGGTCCGCCGCGTCCGGCCGGATCGGCCGGCCGCCGGTCACGATCCCGCAATTGGCGGCATTGTCGGCGATCGTGTCGAAGACGGTGCGCGTCTTCTTCGTCGCGGGGTCGACGCGCAGGATGCGCGTGTCGAGAATTTCCAGCGCCGGGATCACGTAGTCCGTTGCGTTCAGCACGTCGAACAGCGTGCAGTTCGGCCCCGACAGCGGCGCCTTCAGGACGAAGGCGATCTCGGCCTCGATGCGCGTCCCGATGAACCTGTCGGTCGGAATCGTCGCGCCGTCCGCGAAGAACATGTCGTCGAGGAGGTAGCCGGAATCCGGGATGTCGATGTCGAGCGCGAGCTGCATGGCTTTCGAGGTCAGGCCGATCTTGTGCCCGCGAACGATTCGACCCGCCTTGATTTTCATCTCGATCCACGCCTTCTGCACGGCATAGGCGTCGCCCATGTCCATGCCGGGGTGGTCCAGCGACAACATGCGGATCTGCCTGCGGGTCCGCTCGGCCTCGTCAAGGCGGGCGGCGGCGGATGCGATTTCTTCAGGCGTAAGCATGCAGAGCTCCTTGGCCGTCTTTGCGAGGAGCGCAGCGACGAAACAGTCCAGAGCCGGGTCGTGGCCCTGGATTGCTTCGCTGCGCTCGCAATGACGGCTGCATCTAGACCTCGTCGGCCACGCCGTTGGCGAGCGTGCCGATACCCTCGGCCGTCACTTCGACCAGATCGCCGGGAACCAGATATTTCGGCGGATCGAAGCGCGCGCCGGCGCCGGTCGGCGTGCCCGTGACGATCACGTCGCCGGGAACGAGGGTCGTGAAGGTCGAGACATAGGCGATGAGATAGCGGAAGCCGAAGATCATCCGGCTCGTGCGGTCGTCCTGCCGCAGCTCGCCGTTGACGCGGGTGGTGAGGCGTATGTCGGCGATCTGGCTCTCGTCCTCGTAAGGGACGATCCAGGGCCCGAGCGCGCCGGTCTGGTCGAAATTCTTGCCTTGCGTCACGTTGAACTTGGCGTGGCGCACCCAGTCGCGGATCGTTCCTTCGTTGCACAGGCTGAGCGCCGCGATGTGGGACAACGCGTCGCGCTCCGCGATGTGCCGGCCGCCTTTGCCGATCACGATGACCACCTCGCCCTCGTAGTCGAGCTGCGGCGAGGCCTTCGGCCGCACCAGCGGCGCGCCGTGGCCGACGAAGGAACGTGGAAAGCGGATGAACATGGACGGGTATTGCGGCGCGGCCTGCCCGTCCTTGTATTCCTCGTTGCGGTCCGGATAGTTGACGCCGATGCAGATGATCTTTTCCGGCGCGGGGATCGGCGGTAGCAATTGCACGGCGTCGAGCGCATGGTCGGCGGGCGCGGCGGCCCCGGCCTCGCAAAGATCGTGGAGCGCGCCATCCGCGATCGCTTCGCGTAGCGTCGGCCAGCGGTCGGCGAAGCGCGCGGAAAGCTCGACCACGCCGTCCGGTCGCACGAGCCCGTAGGCCGGCTCGCGGCCGTGAATGCGGAAGGTCGCGAGCTTCGGTCGGGTTGGCATGGCGGCGCTCCGGGAATTATATAACATGTAAAATATCACCGTCGGCCGGTCAAACGGCGGCGCGGGGAGGGCGATATGAGCGGACGGCTCGCGAACAAGAAGGTCCTGCTGCTGGGCGCGGGCTCGGTCGGCGACGGAATCGGCAACGGCCGCGCCATGGCGGCGCTTTTCGCGCGCGAGGGCGCCGACGTCTTCGGCGTCGATCTGCGCCTCGCGGCGGCCGAGGAAACGGCGCGCCTCGTGCGGGCCGAAGGCCGCGAGATGATCGTATGCGCCGGCGACGTGACCGACGCCGCCGAACTCGCGCGCATCATCGACGAGGCGGAGGAGAAGCTCGGGCGCATCGACATTCTCGTCAACAATGTCGGCGGCTCGATCCCCGGCGGGCCGGAGGAGATCACGCCCGAGCAATGGGACGCGCAATTCCGGTTCAACGTCGACTACGTCCATCAGTCGACGCGCATTCTCGCGCCCCGCATGGCGGCCCGCGGCGGCGGCGCGATCGTCAACATTTCCTCGATCGCCGGCGTGCGCCACCTCGGCCACGATCTGGCGGCCTATGCGGCGTCGAAGGCCGCCCTGCAGCAATATGCGAAGGTCGCCTCCGTGCGCTATGCGCCGCAGAACGTCCGCATCAACACGGTCATCCCCGGCCTCATGTTCACGCCGCTGGTGACCGAGCGGCTGGCCAGGCAGCAGGCGGGCGGCGACGCCGAAGCCCTGATCGCCAGGCGCCACGCCAAGCCGCCGATGGGCCGCATGGGCGACGCCTGGGATGTCGCCTACGCCGCCCTCTACCTCGCCTCCGACGAGGCTAAATATGTGACGGGCGCCGAGATCGTGGTCGACGGCGGTCTGTCGAACACGGTTCGGTAGACCCCGACGCCTCGCTCTCGCGGCGCGCGCGAATTTGTGATCGGCGTGACCGTGGCCGGGCGCGACGCACGATCCTAGTTCCCGCCATATCGTCGTTCGGGGCCAGGCCATGACCGCGCATGTGTGGGTGACGCTGTTTCTCGCGATCTTCATGGGCATGGCGCTCGCGCGCGCCAACCTATGCTTCATGCGGACGTCCAAGGCGATCGCGGACGGCCATGTCGAGCCGCTTGCGGCGCTGGTCGTGGTCATGGCGAGCGCGACGCTGGCCTTCACGCTCTGCGGCTATGCCGGCTGGCGCGACCCCGCGCCCTGGGCGCTGCCGAGCGCATGGACCATCGCAGGCGCCGTCCTGTTCGGGATCGGCGCGCGCATCAACGGCGCCTGCACCATCGGCACGATGGGCCGCCTCGCGAGCGGCGACATCGGCGCGCTCGCGACTCTCGCTGGCGGCGCGGCGGCCGCGTTTCTCACGCCGCGCATGGCGCAGGCGGCCGAACGGCCGCCCCTTTCCCTCGGCTACGAGATCGGCTGGACGATGGTCGTGATCGCGGCGGCTGCGGCGGCGCTGATCGTGCTCTTCCGCAGCAGGAAGAAACTGGAGCGCGCGCTGGAGGTCGTGGCGCTGGGCGCGATCGCCGCCGCGCTCTACGGCCTGCGCGGCGAGACGAGCCTCATGGACGCCGCCAATTCGCTCGCGCCGCGCGGCGGCGTTTCCGCGACGATCCTGCTGACGCTCGGCGGGCTCATGCTCGGAGCCGTCACGGTCGCTGTCGCGACCGGCCATTTCCGGCCCCGCCTGCCGCACAAGGAGCGCATTCCCCTCGAATTCGCCGGCGGCGCCATGATGACCGCCGGCGCATTGTCGATCCCCGGCGCGAGCGACGTCGTCGCCTTCTACGGCGTGCCGAGCGGCAGCCCGCATGCGGTCGTCGCCTGGATGCTGATGCTGGCGACCGTCGTTCTGTCGTTCCGCATCACGCGCACGCAGGCCTGGCGCGGCGCCTTTGCGCGCAATGCCGCCTGAGATCGCCTCGCGGCCTCTGGCGAAGAATCGATTAACATGTTAAAGGACCGGTCAAAGGCTCGGCTCTTGCGCGCGACGGCGCGGCGGCCTAGGCCTATCGGACGCCGCCAGAACCCGGCTGAACGGGTCGCGCGCGGCAAAATGGGAGGGTCGAATGCAGAAATTTGCGACGGCTGTGGGTCTGATTGCAGCTCTTGGCTGCGGGGCGGCTCTGGCGCAGGACAAGCAGGTCACGCTGAAAGTGTCGCTATGGGTGCCGGCGGCCCATCCGCTGGTGCCGGGTTCGAAAGTCTGGGGCGAATCGATCGAGAAGGCGTCCGGCGGCACGATCAAGACCGTCATCTTCCCCTCCGAGCAGCTCGGCAAGGCGTTCGACCATTACGACATGGCGCGCGACGGCATCGCCGACGTGACCTACGTGAATCCGGGCTATCAGCCCGGCCGCTTCCCGATCATCTCGCTCGGCCAGATCCCGTTCATCTTCGGCGACGGCCACAAGGGCACGCAGGCCTTCGACGCCTGGTATCGCGCCTATGCCGAGAAGGAGATGAAGGACACGAAATACTGCTTCGGCTTCATCCACGATCCCGGCGGCTTCCACTCGCGCACGAAGAAGGTTTCCGTTCCCGACGATATCAAGGGCATGAAGATCCGGCCGGCGCAGTCGACGATCGGCCAGATGGTCACGCTGCTCCGCGGCACCAACGTGCAGGCCTCCGCGCCGGAATCGCGCGACGCGATCGAGCGCGGCGTCGCCGACGCCATTACCTTCCCCTGGGGTTCGGTCTTCCTGTTCGGCATCGACAAGGTGACGAAATATCACATCGACGCGCCGCTCTACACGACCGTGTTCACCTATTCGATGAACAAGGCCGTCTACGACGGCATGTCGGCGGCGCAGAAGAAGGTGATCGACGACCATTGCACGACCGAATGGGCGGAGAAGGTCGCGGGCCCCTGGGCCGACTTCGAGGCGGCCGGCCGCGAGAAGATGAAGAAGACCGAAGGCCATGAAGTCTACAAGCTGAGCGACGACCAGCTCGCCCAGTGGAAGAAGGTGGTCGAGCCGCTGCGCGCGGCCTGGGCGGAAAGCGTCAAGAAGGCCGGCGGCGACGCGGATGCGATCGCCAAGGCGCTGGACGCGCAGGTGAAGAAATACGGCGCGGGTCTCTAGGCCAGCCCCTGTCATTCCCGACGCCTGCGCGGGCAGGCGATCGGGAATCCAGCCTTTCTGGATCCCCGCCTTCGCGGGGATGACGATTTCGCATCGGATCTCCCATGACACGCAGCTACATGGATCGGTTCATCGACACGATCGAATGGATCGCGGCGATCTTCGTCGGCCTCGTGGCCGCCGACATATTCATCTCCGTCCTGCTGCGCTACTTCTTCTCGACGTCGATCCCCGACAGCTACGACCTCGGCCGCATGCTGCTCGGCATCCTCATTTTCTGGGGCATCGCAGCGACGAGCTATCGCGGCACGCACATCACGGTCGACCTCGTCTATTCGTCGGTGGGCCCGCGCGCGCAGAGAATCATGGACGTGTTCGCGACGCTGGTCCTGCTCTTCGTCGTCACGGTCCAGACCTACACGCTCTACGACAAGGTAAGGCAGACGCGCATCGACAACGTGCTGACCTACGACCTCAACCTGCCCACATGGCCGGCCTTCGCGCTCGCCTGGATCGGCGACGTCTCGGCGGTTCTCCTCATCGCGATCCGCACCTGGCGCCTCATCTTCCATCCCGAGGAGATGGAGCGCGGGCATCCCCGCCATTCCGAGCCGGCGCAATCATGAGACCCGATCTCGCATGAATCCCGATCTCATCGCCGCCGGCGGCTTCGTCCTCCTCTTCGTGCTGATGCTGCTGCGCGTGCCCGTCGGCATGGCGATGGCGCTGGTCGGCGTCGGCGGCTACGCCCTGCTGGTCAACAGCACCGCCGCGCTGAAACTGATCGGCCAGACGTCGATGCGCACCGTGACGGACTACACGTTCGGCGTCATTCCGATGTTCCTGCTGATGGGCGCCTTCGTGTCCACCTCCGGCATCAGCAAGGAATTGTTCCGCGCGGCCAATACGTTTCTCGGCCACAGGCGCGGCGGCCTCGGCATCGCCACCATCGCCGCCTGCGGCGGCTTCGCGGCAATCTCCGGCTCGTCGGTGGCTACAGCCGCCACCTTCTCGACCGTCGCCTATCCCGAGATGCGTCGCTTCGGCTATCCGCAGAGTTTCGCGACGGGCGTGATCGCGGCCGGCGGCACGCTCGGCGCCATGCTGCCGCCGTCCACCGTGCTGGCCGTGTACGCGATCATCACGCAGCAGGACATCGGCAAGCTCTTCGTCGCGGGCGTGCTGCCGGGCCTGCTCGCGATCTGCATGCACATGCTCACCATCGCGATCATCGCGCGGGTGAAGCCCGACTTCCTGCCCGCCGCGCCGCGCGCGACCTGGGCCGAGCGCGTCGAGGCGCTGAAGAACGTCTGGGCGCCGCTGCTGCTCTTCGTCTTCGTCATCGGCGGCCTCTATGGCGGCCTGTTCACGCCGACGGAGGCGGGCGGCATGGGCGCGGGCGGCGCCTTCATCATCGGGCTCGCGCGCCGCCGCCTGTCGCGCGAAGGCATCCGCAACTCGCTGCTGCAGGCGACGCGCACGGCGGCCGCGGTCTTCACGGTGCTGATCGGCGCGCTGCTGTTCGGCTATTTCCTCACGATCACCCAGACGCCGCAGAAGGTCACCGAATTCCTGACCTCGCTCGGCCTCGGCCGCTACGGCGTGCTCATCCTCATCATGATCATGTACCTGATCCTCGGCTGCCTGATGGACGCCATGGCCATGATCATCCTCACCGTGCCGATCATCTTTCCCGTCATCACGCATCTGGGCTTCGATCCCATCTGGTTCGGCATCATCATCGTCATGACCGTCGAACTGGGCCTCATCCATCCGCCGGTCGGCATGAACGTCTTCGTCATCAAGTCGGTCATTCCCGAAGTCTCGTTCACGACCATCTTCCGTGGCGTCATTCCCTTCATCGTCGCGGACATGGTGCGGCTGGCGATTCTGATCGCCTTCCCGATCATCGCTCTCTATCTTCCCTCGCGCATGTGACGCGCGGCTCTTGCCCGCGGTCACTCCCGCGAAAGCGGGAAACCGGAACCGAGCCGTATCCCGTCGGGAAGGAAGCCGGCCCATCTTCGGCTGGACGGGGAACTCAAGCCGCGCCATATCGTTTTCAGCACAAGCGAGGGAACGATGAGCGACGTGATCGACAACAAGGCGGAAAGCCGCTTCGAACTCGGAATCGACGGTTCGATGGCAGTCGCCGAATACCGCATCGTCGGGGACACGATCTACTTCACTCATACCGAGACGCCCTCCGCGCTTCAGGGCAAGGGCGTCGCCAGCAGGCTCATCCGCGCCGCGCTGACGAATGCGAAGGAGCGCGGGCTGAAGATCGCGCCACGTTGCTCGTTCGTCGTGAACTACGTCGCGAGACATCCGGAGTTCCAGTCCTAGCCGGCGATGGTCGAGCCTGCGCTGGCGACTCTTGCGATCGTCGTCGCGACGATATCGGGCGTGCTGGCGCGACCGTTCCGGCTGCCGGAATA
This sequence comes from Rhodoblastus sp., assembly GCA_039808645.1. Lineage (GTDB taxonomy): Bacteria > Pseudomonadota > Alphaproteobacteria > Rhizobiales > Beijerinckiaceae > JAJXWB01. The sequence continues at coordinate 18,825 of JBDHTL010000007.1, forward strand.
TGTCTTCGCCGTCGCAGGCGCCGCCGCGCTTCTCGCATCGGGCCTGCTGCCGCCCGCAGCCGCATGGACCGCCGCCGCGAAGGGCCACGACGTCTATCTCTTTCTCGTCGGCATGATGCTGCTCGCCGAGGTCGCGCGGAAGGAAGGCCTGTTCGACTGGATCGCGGGCCATGCCGCACGCGCCGCGCGCCGATCGGCGCGTCGCCTGTTCGCGCTCGTCTACCTCGTCGGAACCGTCGTCACCGTTTTCCTGTCGAACGACGCGACGGCGGTCGTACTGACCCCCGCGGTCTATGCCGTCGCCCGCGCCGCCCGCGTCGAGCCCTTGCCCTATCTCTACATCTGCGCCTTCATCGCCAATGCGGCGAGCTTCGTCCTGCCGATCTCGAATCCCGCCAATCTCGTCGTCTACGGCGAGCGGCTGCCGGCGCTCGTCCCCTGGCTCGCGACCTTCGCGGCGCCGTCGCTCGCCGCCATCGTCGCGACCTACGTCGTTCTGCGCTGGACGCAGCGTCGCGCGCTCGAGACGCCGCTGGGGCCGGCACCCGAGGTCGAGTCGCTGTCGGCTGCGGGCCGGGCCGCTGGCCTGACGCTGGCGCTGGCCGCGATCGTCCTCGCCGTCGCATCCGCGCTCGGACGCGATCTCGGCCTCCCAACGCTGGCCTGCGGCCTTCTATCGATGGTCGCCGGATCGGCCATAGCGTTGCGTTCGCCCTTGCCGGTGCTGAAACATGTCGCGTGGGGCGTGCTTCCGCTCGTCGCCGGCCTGTTCGTGCTCGTGGCCGGCCTCGAGCATGTCGGCGCCATTCGCATCATCGCCGACGGGCTGGTCGGCCATGCCGGGCGGTCGCCGGAACAGACCGCCTTTGTCGCCGGGCTGGCGGCGGGTCTCGGCGCCAATCTGGTCAACAATCTGCCGCTCGGTCTTCTGGCGGGCGCGGCGGGGCAGGCCGCGCAGGCGCCGGAAAAGGTGATGGCGGGCCTGCTGATCGGCGTCGATCTCGGCCCGAATCTCTCCATCACGGGATCGCTCGCGACCCTCCTCTGGCTGATCGCGATCCGGCGCGAGGGCGCGCATGTCGGCGCCCTGCGTTTCCTCGCCCTCGGCGCGCTGACGATGCCGCCGGCGCTCGTCCTCGCCCTCGCCGCGCTCGTTCTCGTCTGATCGCTACAGCATGCCCAGGACGCGCGGCAGCCACAGCGACAGGCTCGGCCAGTAGGTGACGATCACCAGGAAGAACAGCATCGTCAGCAGCCACGGCCAGACGGCGATAGTCAGTTCCGTAATGCCCATCTTGGTGATGCCGGAAGCGACGTAGAGATTGAGGCCGACCGGCGGATGGCACATGCCGACCTCCATGTTGACCACGATCAGAATGCCGAAATGCACGGGGTCGATGCCGAGCTTGACCGCCATCGGGAACAGGATCGGCGCCATGATGAGGACGATCGAGGACGGCTCCATCACGTTGCCGGCGAGCAACAGGAGGACGTTCACCACCAGCAGGAAGGTGATCCAGTTGAAGCCGGAATCGCTGATCCACGCGGCCATCGCCTGCGGGATCTGCTCCGAGGTCATCAGGAACGAGAACAACACGGCGTTGGTGATGATGTAGAGCAGCATCGCGCTCATGTTGGCCGAGGACAGCAGGGTCTTCGGCACGTCGGCGAGCTTCATGTCCTTGTAGACGAAGACCGCGATGTAGAAGGAATAGACGGCGCTCATCGCCGCCGCCTCGGTCGGCGTGAACAGGCCCGTGTAGATGCCGCCGATGACGATGACGATCAGCGCGAGGCCCCAGATGCTCTCGCGGAACGTGCGCCACCGCTCGCCCAGCGAGGCCCGCGGCTGTCGCGGGTAGCCGTTCTTCCACGCGCGATAGAACGTCGTCGCGCCGAGGAAGGTGGCGAGCATCAGCCCCGGGACCACGCCCGCGACGAACAATTGGCCGACCGACGCCGACGTCACGGTCTGTCCGTCGGGCCCCTGCACCACCATGCCGGACGTGGCGACGGCGTACATGACCATGACGATCGAGGGCGGGATCAGAATGCCGAGCGCGCCCGACGTCGTGATCACGCCGGCGCCGAAGCGCTGCGGAAACCCTTGCCGCACCATCGCCGGCAGCAGGATCGAACCGATGGCGACGACGGTCGCCGGGCTCGAACCCGAAACGGCCGCGAACAGCGCGCAGGCCATGACGCCCGCAAGCCCAAGGCCGCCATGCCAATGGCCGACCATCGCGGTCGCGAAATTGATCATGCGCCGCGCCACGCCGCCGTGCGTCAGGAAATTGCCGGCGAGAATGAAGAACGGGATCGCCATGATCTCGAACTTCTCGATGCCGGTGAAAAGCTTCAGCGCGACCGAATCCATCGGCACCGTGGTCAACGTGAACAGGAAGGTCATGACCGTCAGGCCGAGCGCGATCGAGATCGGCATGCCCGTGAGCATGAGCGCGACCAGCAGCGCGAAGATCATGCCGATCCGGAAGGCGTCGCCGACCGGCAGGATGCCGTATTTCGCGGCGAAGCAGGCGAGCGCGAGCAGGATCGGAGCGCCGATGATCATGAGGCCGCCGCGCGGCGATCCCCAGCTTTCCCCGGGCGCAGGGACGCCGGGCGTGACGTGGGCGGCGCCGCTCATCTGACGTCTCCCATTTCGAGCGTGCCCGGCAACGTCGCGGCGTTGTCCTCGATGCCCTCGACGTGGCCGTGATCATGGTGCGGCAGCGCGCCCGTGCGCCAGAAGGCGAAGGCGACCTGCAGGAACCGGAAGCACATGAGGTAGGAGCCGAGCGGAACCGCCAGATAGACGAGCCACATCGGCGCTTCCAGATCGGCGGACACCTGATCCGTATGGCCGATGTGCCAGACGAAGCGCGCTCCGAGCGAGCCGACCACAAAGGTGAACAGCGCGCCTGCCAAGAGCGCGAACAGCACGACGAGGCGGCGCGATGCGGGGCTGGCGCGATTGACCGCGACGTCGACGCCGACATGGATGCCGGTGCGCACGCCGTAGGCGGCGCCGAATTTCGCCATCCACACGAACATGTAGATGCACAATTCCTGCGCCCAGGTCAGGTTGAACTCGCGCAGGAAGTTGAACACGGCGCGGCCGCTCACGAAGAGCCAGTCCATGCCGTGTTCCTTGCCCCAGCGCGCGAGATCGATCGCGCTGGACAGGGAGTAGCGATGCACCACGGCCACGAAGATCACGACCGTCGCCATGCCCATCAGGCTCGCGATGATGATTTCCTCGAGCCGATCGAGAATGCGCGACAGCAAGAGCCCCTCCCCTTCACATTTCGGGCGGCGCGGTCCGGGCGCCGCGGGTCGGCCGCGCAGGGCGGCGGGAGCCAATCCCGCCGCTTCTTGTCGTGCGCAGGCGCAGCCCGTCGGTCAGATCACATCACGCCCGCTTCGGCCGCGACTTTCTTCAGCAGGTCCTTGCCGATGCGGCCCGACATCTCGTCCCAGACCGGCTTGGAGGCGTCGCGCCACTTCTTGAGATCGGCGTCGGTCGGCTTGTAGAATTCGATCTTGCCGCTCTTCTTCATGGCCTCCAGCGCTTCGTCGTTCTCCTGCTGCGAAATGCCGTTGGAATAGGTCGTCGCTTCCGCCATCGCCTTGTCGAGCTGGCCGCGGATGTCGGCGGGCAGGCCGTCCCAGAACTTCTTGTTCACAATCACCGCATAGCCGATGTAGCCGTGGTTGGTGAGCGCGCCGTATTTCTGCACTTCGTGCATCTTCTGCGTGTACATGTTCGACGGCGTATTCTCCTGCCCGTCGATCACGCCGGTTTGCAGGCCCTGGTAGACTTCCGAGAAAGCCATCACCTGCGGCACCGCGCCATAGGCCTTCATCTGCGATTCCAGCACCTTGGACGACTGGATGCGGATTTTCATGCCGAGCAGGTCGTCGGGAACCTTGATCGGCTTGTTGGCCGAGAAAATCTTGAAGCCGTTGTCCCAATAGGCGAGGCCGACGATGCCCTTGGATTCGAGGCTGGAAAACAGGCCCTTGCCGATCGGGCCGGTCTGGATTTTCTGCAGGGCCGCGACGCTCGGGAACAGGAACGGCAGGTCGAAGACCTCGAATTCCTTGGCGCCGAGCGGGCCGAACTTGGCGAGCGAGGGGGCGAGCATTTGCACCGAGCCGAGCTGCAGCGCCTCCAGCTCTTCCTTGTCCTTGTAGAGCTGCGAGTTCGGATAGACTTCGATCTTCACCTTGCCGTTGGTGTATTTCTCGCCGAGTTCCTTGAACTTGTCGGCGCCCTTGCCCTTTGGCGTATTGGGGGCGACCACGTGGCTGAATTTCAGGACGATCTGCTCTTGCGCCTTTGCCGGCGAGATCGAGCCTGCCGCGCCGACGGCGAAACCGGCCGCGCAGATGGCGGCGATGAGATAACGCATCCTTCCCTCCTTGGATTGTCGTTGATCCCAGTGTTGCAGAAAATCGGCTGCCGGGAAATGCGGCGGAACAACCGGCCGCCGGTCAGACCTTCACTCCCGCCGGGACGTTCTGGTCCTTCATCGCCTGTTCCTGGACGGCGAGCGCCCGGGCGTAGGCGGGCCGCGCTTTCAGCCGCGCCCAGTAGGCGGCGACGTTCGGGCCGAAGTCGCGGCCGAGCCCCAGGATCTCGGCGAGCATCAGCGCATAGCCGACCGCGATGTCGGCGACGGTGAAGCGCCCGGCCGCCAGGTAGTCGCCGGCGCCGGTCGCCTCTTCGACGATCCGCAGGCGTCCGAAGAACCACTTCTTGTAGTCCTCGGCGGCCTGCGGCAGCCGGCGCTCGGGCGGCTCGAGCTGCGAATAGCGCAGTACGAGCGTCTGCGGAAAGGTGAGCGTGGCGTCCGACATGTAGAGCCAGTTGAGCCACCGCCCGTAGTCGGGGTCGGCCATGTCGACGGCGAGCGGCGAGGGGCCGTGCTTCGTCGCCAGATAATGGCAGATCGCCGCCGATTCGGTCATGCGCATGTCGTCATCGAACAGGGTCGGGATCGTGCCGAGCGGATTGATCGCGAGATAGTCCCTGGCGAAGACCCGCGGCGGAAACGGCAGCATGACGAGCTCGTAGGGCAGACCCATTTCCTCGAGCGTCCAGAGCGGACGGAACGAACGGGCGCTGATGCAATGATAGAGTTTGAGCATGAGCTTTCCTGCCTGCGGACCGCGAGTCCCAAGGCTCGCTCGTTGCAGTCAGGATAGCGAGACCGAAGCCTCGCGGTCCAGTGCCTACAGCCCCAGCTGGCTGCGCACGAAATCGTCGCGCGCCGAGAGGTCCTCGGTCGAGCCGTTGAAGACCACCTCGCCCTTCACGAGAATGACGTGGCGTCGGCAGAGTCTCTTCAGATCGTCGAGATTCTTGTCGACCACGACGATCGCCACGCCGCGCTCCGCGATCAGGCGCAGCGTGCGCCAGATGTCCTCGCGCACGAGGGGCGCGAGGCCCTCGGTCGCTTCGTCCACCATCAGCAGCGTCGGATTGCTCATCAGCGCGCGGCCGATGGTCAGCATCTGCTGCTCGCCGCCGGACAATTGATTGCCCCAGTTGGCCCGCCGTTCGCGCAGCCGCGGAAAGACGTCGTAGATCGCGTCGCGCGTCCAGTCGCGCCGCCCCTGCGGTCCCTCGCGTTCGGCGAAAACAAGGTTTTCCTCGACCGAGAGGTTCGGAAAAATGCCGCGCCCCTCCGGCACGAAGCCGACGCCGGCCCGCGCCACCGCGCTCGGTCGCCAGCCTTTCACGCTTTTCTCCGCGAACCGGATTTCGCCGCCTCTTGCCGGCACGAGGCCCATCAGCGTGCGCAGCAGCGTCGTCTTGCCCATGCCGTTGCGGCCGAGCAGGCTCACGGTCTCGCCACGCCCGACCCGGAAGTCCACGCCGCGCAGCACATGGCTCGCGCCGTAGAAAGCGTCGATCCCGGCGGCCTCGAGCAGCGGCGCCGCGCTCATGCCGAGGCTCCCCGGCCCTTCGCGCCGCGCGCCGGCGCGGGCGCGTGGCCGCCGAGATAGGCGGTAATCACTTCCTCGTTGCGCCGGACCTCGTCCGGCGTCCCGTGCGCGATCAGCCTGCCAAGCGCGAGCACGGTCAGCGTGTCGGCGACGGCGAAGACGGCGTCCATGTCGTGCTCGATGAGAATGATCGTGTGGTTCGACTTCAGTTGGCGCAGCAGTTCGACGACGCGGCGCGTCTCCTCCGGCCCCATGCCGGCGAGCGGCTCGTCGAGAATGAGAATGCTGCCGCCGCCCGCGATCAGCATGGCGATTTCGAGCTGGCGCTGCTCGCCGTTCGACATGGCGCCGGCGATGGAGTCGGCCCGGTCCGAAAGCCCGACGATGGACAGAGCGTGCGCGACCTTCGCGCGCTCGACCGCGCGCAGCGCGCCGTCGGTCACGCGGAACACGGACGGATGTTCGGCCTGCGCTGCGATGCGCGTGTTCTGCTCGACCGTGAAGGTCGCAAAGATATTGGTGCGCTGGAACGACCGACCGACGCCGCGCCGCGCGATCCTGTGCGCCGGCCAGCCGGCGATGTTTTCGCCGTCGACCAGGATTTGGCCGGCGGACGGCCTGAGCGCGCCGGAGAGCAGATTGGTGAAGGTCGTCTTGCCGGCGCCGTTCGGGCCGATGACGCCATGCACGAGATCGGGCGCAAAATCCGTGCTGACATTGTCGACCGCCCGCAGCCCGCCGAAGGACTTGGACAGGCCGCGCGTCGCCAGGGCCCGCGCCTTGCGCGGCTCGACGGGCGGTTCGACGTCCTGCAGCGGCATTCCGCTCGCCGCGCGCGCCCTGCCGCGCAAGAAGCCCGCGAGCCCGTCCGGCGAGAGCAGGACGGCGATCACCAGCGTCGCGCCCGTGCCGAGGCGCCAGTGGTCGGCGACAAAGGAGCCGACGAGGCTCGCCGTCTTCAGCGTCTCCTCGAGCGAGACATAGGCGAGCACGCCGAGGATAGGTCCGAACAGCGTGCCGGCGCCGCCGAGGACCGCCATCATGATGGCGAGGCCGGACTGATGCCAGGAGAACAGGTCCGGCGTGACGAAGCCGTCGATGCAGGCGAACAGCGCCCCGGCAAGGCCCGCGAAGGCACCGGCGACGACGAATGCGGCGAGCTTGAAATGATAGACATTGTAGCCGAGCGCCGACAGCCGCGTCTCGTTCGCCTTCAGTCCCTGCACGATCCGGCCGAACGGCGTGCGCGCCAGCGCGAACAGCGCGACCGTGGTGACGACCAGCAGCGCAAGACACACATAATAGAAGGTCTTGCGGTCGTCGAAATCGAGGAGCGTCGTCGCGCCGATGACGAGATCAGGCTTCACATTGACGTAGGCGCCGTCGGATCCCTTGGCGATGTCGGTGTCGTGGAACAGCGAGAACATCATCTGCGCGGCGGCGAGCGTCACCATGATGAAGTAGAAGCCGCGCGTCAGGCACACGAAGGCGCCGATCGCCAATGCCGCGATCGCGCCGGCCGCCAGGCCTGCGCCCAGGGCGACGAAGACGTTCGCCGCGGAGGCTTCGGGCGACACGAAGAAGACCGCATAGGCGCCGACGCCGAAGAAGGCGGCGTGCCCGAAGCTGACGAGGCCGGCGAGGCCCAGAATGAAATCGAGGCTGACGACGAAGATCGCGAGAATGATCAGGCGCGTCGCGAACTTGAGTCCATAGGCGCCGACGAAGGCGGGCAGCGCGAGAAAGAGCGCGCCCAGGATCGCCAGCACGATCAGTGCGCGCGCGGAAGGCGCCTTCAGCACGTCACGACCTCCCGAACAGGCCGTTCGGCCTGAGCACGAGCACCAGCGCCATCAGCGCATAGATCAGCACGCTCGAGAATTTTGGCACGAACACCTTGCCGAAGGCGTCGGCGAGGCCGATCAGCAGCGAGCCGAGAAACGCGCCGCGGATCGAGCCGATGCCGCCGATGACGACCACGACGAAGGAGATGATCAGGACGCGCTCGCCGATGCCGGGATAAGCGCTCTCCACCGGCGCGGCGAGAATGCCGGCGGCGGCGGCCAGCGCCGCGCCGGCGGCGAAGACCATGCGGAACAGGATCCGCGAATCGAACCCCAGCGCCTCGACCATTTCGGGATTGGATTCGGCGGCGCGGATGAGGCGGCCGACCCGCGTCTTCTGGATGACGAACATCATGGCGAGCGCCAGCGCGACGCAGATCGCCATCAGCGCGATGCGGTAGACGGGATAGCCGAGGTCCGACGTCAGCGAAATCGAGGAAGAGAGATAGGAGGGCGTCGGAATCGATTTCGGATAATTGCCCCAGATCGACTGCTGCGCCTCGTTGAACACCAGAATGAGCGCGAAGGTCAGCAGCACCTGCTGCAGGTGGTCGCGCTTGTAAAGATGGCGCACGAACAGCCATTCGATCGCCATGCCGAGCAGGAAGGCGAGCGGAATGCCGGCGGCGAGGGCCAGGAAGATGTCGCCGAAATGCTGGGTCAGCGTCAGCGCCATATAGGCGCCGATCATGTAGAACGAGCCGTGCGCCAGATTGATGACGCCGAGTATGCCGAAGACGAGCGTCAGCCCGCTCGCCGCCAGGAACAGCAGGAGCCCGTACTGCAGGCCGTTCAGGATCTGGACGAGGATGAGGCTCATGAGGCGGGGTTGGTTCGGGCAAATGCGTCAGCCGTCATCGCGAGGCGCGAAGCGACACGACGATCCATCCCCGCATCTGGACGAAGTTGCGGGGATGGATTGCTTCGCTCCGCTTGCAATGACGCGCCAGGGCTGACGTGACGCGTCGGACATCGCTGAGCGGGATGACTACGCCATCTTGCAGCCGGTCGTATCGTCCGCCAGCATTTGCGCAGCGACGCCCAGATACTTGTTCGTTCCTCCGCGCAATTCGCGCAGGTAGAAGTTCTGGATCGGATTGTGCGACGTCCCGAGCTTGAAGGGCCCGCGCGGGCTCTTGAACTCGGCCTTCTTCATCGCGCCGAACATCTCGTTGCGCTTCTTCGTGTCGCCGCCTGCCGCTTCGAGGCCGATGCGCAGAAGCTGCATCGAATCCCAGCCCTGCACGGCATAGACGTCCGGCGCCTTCTTGAAGGCCGCCGTATAGTCGGCAATGAACTTCTTGTTCTCGGCATTGTCCAGCGATTCGACGTAGTGCAGCGCCGTCTTCACGCCGTCGCCCGCGGCGCCCGCCGCCTGCTCGACGCCGTCGGTGAGGAAGCCGGGACCCCACAGCGATATCTTCTCGTTCAGCTTGGCCGCCGCGTAGTCCTTTATGAACTTCAGCGCGCCGCCGCCGGCGAAGAAGGAATAGACGGCGTCCGGCTTCAGCGACGCGACTTCGGCCAGGATCGACTGGAACTCGACGTCCGGGAAGGGCAGCGTGATGTCCTTGATCACTTCGCCGCCGCCGGCGAGGAAGGATTTCTTGAACCCCGCGACCGATTCCTCGCCCGCCGCATATTTCCAGGTGACGGTCACCGCCTTCTTCACGCCGGCCTTCAGCATCGCCATGCCGGTCGCGTCGCCGACCTGGGAATTGCCGAACGAGGTGCGGAAAATGTTCGGCGCGCACATCGCGCGGGTGATGGCTTCCGCGCCTGCGTTCGGAATCAGCGTCGGCAATCCGTCTTCCTTGGCGATCTTCGCCATGGCCATGGCGACGCCCGAATGCACGGTGCCGCAGAGCACGTCGACCTTTTCGCCGGAGACGAGCTTGGTCGTGTTCTCCGTCGCCTTCGGCGGGGCGGATTCGTCGTCGACCTTCACGAACGCGATCTCGCGGCCGGCGATCTTGCCGCCCTGCTGCGTCACGTAGAGCTGCATGGCGTTGGTGATCGCTTCGCCGAGCGCCGCATAGGTTCCGGAATAGGGCAGAAGCAGGCCGACGCGGATCGGGCCGGTCTGCGCCCACGACGGCCGGACGAAGGGCGTCGCGAGCGTCGAAGCGCCGGCGGCGCCTGCGAGCGTGAGTATACGGCGTCTGTCGATCATCTGGTCACCCTCCCGTGGGCCGTCATGGCCTGTCCGTATTATGTCGGGGCGTTCGCGCGCCCCGATCTCTTGCGCGCCTCAGGCGCGATTGCGCGACTGCCAGGGGCAGCCGGATACGCAATAGGATTGTATGGTCCGCAGCAAAGCCGCAAGGCTCTGCTCGAGCGTCGCATTGGTCGTGTCGAGGCTGACGCGCGCCCGCGCGTAGAAGGGCTCGCGGCTCTGCAGGATGGTGATGAGTTCGGCCATCGCCGCCTTGTCGGCGCCCATCGGCCGCAGATCGCCCTGCTTGCGCACGCGGCCCATGTGCTCGGCCGCGCTCGTCTTCACCCAGACGGTGAAGAAGCTCGCAAGCAGGCGTTCGAAGGTCGCCGGTTCGGAGACGATGCCGCCCCCGGTCGCCAGAATCATCGGCCCGGGCTCGGCGATGATGCGTTCGAGCGCGGCGGCCTCGTAGCGGCGATAGCCATCCTGTCCGTACAGCGAAAAGACCTCGCCGACCGAGAAGCCGGCTTCGGTTTCGATCTCCTTGTTGAGTTCGACGAAGCGCCAGCCGAGCTTCTCGGCCGCCAGGCGGCCGAGCGTCGACTTGCCGGCGCCGCGCAGGCCGATCAGCGCGACGCGGTCGACGGCGACGTGCGGCTGGCGCAGCCGGTCGACCGTCTGACCGCCGAGCAGGGCCTTCACGTCGGCGACGACGGCGGGGCTCGCCTTGCGCAGGAGATCGCGAATCAGAGCCCAGTCCTGCGGCTGGCGCGACGGTTCGACGACGAGATCCTCGAGTGGCGCGCCGGTGGCGTCCGCCACGCGGCGCAGCAGCATGATCGAGACATTGCCCTGGCCGCTCTCGAGCTGCGCGATATAGCGCTCAGAGACGCCGGAGGCCTGCGCCAGCACCTTGCGCGACATGCCGCGCACCGCGCGCATCGAGCGCACGCGATGCCCGAGTTCGATGAGATAGGCTTCCACGTCGTCATCGCGGTTGCGCGGCGCGCGAAGACGCGGCGGGACAGCGCCGGACGGGCTGTCCCTGCTCCCTCCCACGATCGGGGCGCGCTTGTTGTCGTCGAGATGTTCGCTCATGACGCCTATTGGATGAAAAATACTACAAATCGCCTTGACAGCTTTCAAGCCGAAAGCGAGAAATCCGGAAATATATTTCAGAGCCCGGGGAGGAGGGGCCATGCCGCGCTACAATGCGTGCGAGGATTTGCTCGATCGGAATGTGGCCGCAGGGCTGGGCGAGAAAATTGCCTTCATCGACCCCGACCGGAGCCTGACGTACGGGCAGCTCGCGGCCGACAGCCGAAAATTCGCCAATCTCCTCAAGGGTCTGGGCGTGCGCCGGGAACAGCGCGTCGCGCTCGCCCTGCTCGATACGGTCGACTGGCCCGTCGTCTTCCTCGGCGCGATCCGCGCCGGGATCGTGCCGGTCTGTCTCAATACGATGCTGACCTCGGAGCAATATGCCTACATGCTCGCGGATTCGCGGGCGGCGGCCGCCTTCGTGTCGCCGGCGCTGCTGCCGGCGGTGCGCCCGGCGCTCGCGCGCGCGCCGGATCTTGCCCATGTCGTGGTCGTCGGGCCGAGCGCAGAGGGACAAGAGCTCGATTTCGCCCGCCTGATGGCCGAGGCTTCGGACGATTTCGCGCCCGTCGAAACCCAACCGGACGAGACCGCCTTCTGGCTCTATTCCTCCGGCTCCACCGGCGCTCCGAAGGGCACGAAGCACGTCCACACCAGCCTGATGGATACGGCCAGATTGTTCGGCCAGGGCGTGCTCGGCATGAACGGGGACGACGTCGTTCATTCCGCGGCCAAGCTGTTCTTCGCCTACGGGCTCGGCAATTCGCTGACGTTTCCCATGTCGGTCGGGGCGACGGCGATCCTGAACCCCGATCGTCCGACCCCGGCCTCCATCTTCGCGACGATGGAGCGGCGCCAGCCGACGATCTTCTGCGGCGTGCCGACCCTGTTCGCCGCCATGCTGCACGATCCCGCGCACGCGCAGGCTGCGGGCTCGCCGCGCCTGCGCCTGTCGACGTCGGCCGGCGAGGCGCTGCCGGAACACATAGGCGCGTCCTGGAAGGCGCGCTTCGGCTCCGATATCGTCGACGGAGTCGGCTCGACGGAAATGCTGCACATCTTCCTGTCCAACCACCCCGCCGACATCGTCTACGGCACGTCGGGCAAGCCCGTGCCCGGCTACGATGCGCGCCTCGTCGATGAAAACGGCGCCGAGGTCGCCGACGGCGAGGTGGGGGAACTCTACATTCGCGGCCCGACGGCGGCGGAAGGCTACTGGAACCAGCGGAAGAAGAGCCGCGCGACGTTCCAGGGCGAATGGACCCGCACCGGCGACAGGTACACGCGCGACGCGGCCGGCCGCTACACCTACTGCGGCCGCGCCGACGACATGTTCAAGGTGTCGGGCATCTGGGTTTCGCCCTTCGAGGTCGAGGGCGCGCTGGCGAGCCATCCGGCCATTCTCGAAGCCGCCGTCGTGCCGCATGCGGACGAGGAGGGCCTGCTGAAGCCCAAGGCCTTCGTGGTGCTGAAGCCGGGCGCGACCGCCGACGACCTCGCCGCCTCGCTCAAGGATCATGTCAAGGCGACGATCGGCATGTGGAAATATCCGCGCTGGATCGAAGTGCGCGAGAGCCTGCCGAAGACCGCGACTGGGAAGATCCAGCGGTTCAAGCTCAGGGAGGAGGGATGATCGCGCGCGTCGATCCGGCGCGAAGATCGAACGCTTCGTCGCTTCGTTCCTCACGATGACGGCTGCATGACGCCTCGCCCGCACGACCTCGAACTCGCCGGCCGCCGTCTCGAAGGCGTATGGTGCGGCCCTGCGCCCGACGCCGCGCCGACGCTCGTCCTGCTGCACGAAGGCCTCGGCTGCGTCGGCCTGTGGGGCGATTTTCCCGCGAGACTGGCATTGGCCACCGGCTGCGGAATCTTCGCCTATTCGCGCGCCGGCTACGGCAAGTCCGCGCCGGTCCCGCTGCCGCGCCCGCTGACTTACATGCATGACGAGGCGCGCGCGACGTTGCCGGCGGTCCTCGACGCCATCGGCTTCCGGCGCGGGGCGCTTGTCGGCCATTCCGACGGCGCCTCGATCGCCCTCGTTCATGCAGGCGCGGTCGCCGACCCGCGCGTGAAGGCGGTCGCGCTGATGGCGCCGCACGTCTTCACCGAGGACATGGGCATCGCCTCGATCGTCGAGGCGAAGGCGAGCTACGAAAGCGGCGATCTCAGGCGGAAGCTCGCGCGCTGGCACGACGACGTCGACGGCGCCTTTCGCGGCTGGAACGACGCCTGGCTCGATCCGGCTTTTCGCGCCTGGAACATCGAGGAATTCCTCGGCTCCATCCGCATTCCCCTGCTGGTGATCCAGGGCGAGGCCGACCAGTACGGCACCATCGCCCAGATCCGCGCCATCGAATGCGGCGCCGGAGGGCCGGTGCAGACCGCCCTGGTCCCGGACATCGGCCACGCGCCCTATCGCGAGGCCCCGGAGGCGACGCTGGCGGCGCTCGCGGCGTTCTTCGCCAAAGTCGGACTAATGAACAATAGCGCCATTTAGCGCTGGACAATACAAGATAATGCACTATTGTGCATCTATCCAATGAAAAATGTTGCAGGGAGGGTTCATGGCCGACGCACAGCGCAAGCTCGCCAACGGCAAGGATTTCATCGACTTTCAGACCGATCCCTCGCGCTATCGCCACTGGAAGCTGCGGGTCGACGGCGACGTCGCGACGCTGGCGATGGACGTCGACGAGAACGGCGGCCTGTTCGAGGGCTATGAACTCAAGCTCAATTCCTACGACCTCGGCGTCGACATCGAACTGGCCGACGCGCTCGCCCGCCTGCGCTTCGAGCACCCGAACGTAAAGGTCGTGTTGCTGCGTTCCGCCAAGGACCGCGTGTTCTGCGCCGGCGCGAACATCCGCATGCTCGCGGGCTCGGAACACCCGCACAAGGTCAACTTCTGCAAGTTCACCAACGAGACGCGCAATTCGATGGAAGACGCGTCCGAACATTCCGGCCAGAAATTCGTCACGGTCGTCAACGGCACGGCGGCGGGCGGCGGCTACGAACTCGCGCTTGCGACCGATCACATCATGCTGATCGACGACGGCTCGACCGCGGTCTCGCTCCCGGAAGTCCCGCTGCTCGCGGTTCTGCCCGGCACCGGCGGCCTCACCCGCGTCGTCGACAAGCGCATGGTCCGCCGCGATCACGCCGACGTCTTCTGCACGATCGAGGAAGGCGTCAAGGGCCGCCGCGCCGTGCAATGGCGCCTGGTGGATGAAGTCGTGCCGCCTTCCAAACTCGAGGAGCGCGTTGCTTCCCGCGCCGCCGCGCTCGCGGCGGGGTCCACGCGCAAGGGCCCCGCGGAAGGCGTGAAACTGACGCCGCTCGAACGCAGGTTCCGCGCCGACGGCGTCGACTACAGCCATGTGAAGCTCGACATCGACGCGGGCCAGCGCCTTGCGACGATCATTGTTCGCGCGCCGGACGCGGCGTCGCCTTCGTCTGCTGCCGAGGCAGTGAAGCAGGGCGCGCAATTCTGGCCCCTGCTCGCCGCGCGCGAACTCGACGACGCCATCCTGCATCTGCGCAACAACGCCTACGAACTCGGCACGATCCTGTTCAAGACCGAAGGCTCGCCGGCGACCGTGCGCGCCTACGACGAATTTCTGGAAGCCAACAAGGCCGACTGGTTCGTGCACGAGGTGCGCCATTACTGGAAGCGCGTGCTCAAGCGCATCGACGTCACCTCGCGCACCCTCGTCTCGGTGATCGAGCCCGGCTCGTGCTTCGTCGGCACGCTCGCCGAACTCGCCCTGGCGTCCGACCGCTCCTACATGCTGATGGGCCGGTTGCAGGGCGACAACAGGCCGGTCGCGAAGATCGAACTGACCAGGCTCAACTTCGGCGCCTATCCGATGTCGCACGGCCTCGCCCGCCTCAACGCGCGCTTTCTGGCCGATCCGACGAAGGTCGAGGAGCTGGAAGGCGAGATCGGTCGCGAATTCGAGGCCGACGAGGCCGAGACGGCGGGCCTCGTCACCTTTGGCCTCGACGATATCGACTGGGCCGACGAGATGCGCGTCTTCATGGAGGAGCGCACCAGCTTCTCGCCGGATGCGCTGACCGGTCTCGAGGCGAACCTGCGCTTCGCCGGCCCGGAAACGATGGAATCGAAAATCTTCGCGCGTCTCACCGCTTGGCAGAACTGGATATTCCAGCGTCCCAACGCGGTCGGGCCCGAAGGCGCGCTGTCGAAATTCGGCACCGGCGAACGCCCGGCCTACGACATGCGGCGGGTGTGAGGCGGCAATTGTCATCCCCGCGAAGGCGGGGATCCGGAACAACAGACAGGCGGGGCGCGGGACTGGATTCCAGCTTTCGCGGGAATGACGGGAACCACCAAGGAGCGAGCCATGACCGATACGATCAACGTCGACTATTCGACCCGCATTCCCAACAACGTCGGCCTCACCGAGGACCGGACGGTGCTGCGCGCGCTGGAAGGCTGGCATCCCGGCTATCTCGACTGGTGGCAGGACATGGGTCCTGAAGGCTTCCAGGAGGCGCTCGTCTATCTGCGCACCGCCGTTTCGGTCGACCCGCAGGGCTGGGCCAAGTTCGACTATGTGAAAATGCCGGAATATCGCTGGGGCGTTCTGCTCGCGCCGAAGGAAGAAGGCCGCAAGGTCAATTTCGGCAAGCACAAGGGCGAGCCCGCCTTCCAGGAAGTGCCCGGCGAATATCGCGCCATGCTGCGCCGGCTCATCGTCATCCAGGGCGACACCGAGCCGGCCTCGGTCGAGCAGCAGCGCCACCTCGGCAAGACCGCGCCCTCGCTGTACGACCTGCGCAACCTCTTCCAGGTGAACGTCGAGGAAGGCCGTCATCTCTGGGCGATGGTCTATCTGCTGCACAAATATTTCGGCCGCGACGGCCGCGAGGAGGCCGATGAATTGCTGCGCCGTCGTTCCGGCGACGCCGACAGCCCGCGCATGCTGGGCGCCTTCAACGAGAAGACGCCGGACTGGCTGTCCTTCTTCATGTTCACCTTCTTCACCGACCGCGACGGCAAGATGCAGCTCGAGAGCCTCGCGCAATCGGGCTTCGATCCGCTGTCGCGCTCGTGCCGCTTCATGCTGACGGAGGAAGCTCATCACATGTTCGTCGGCGAGACCGGCGTCGGCCGAACCATCCAGCGCACCTGCGAGGCGATGAAGAAGGCCGGCATTGAGGACCCGTTCGCGATCGACAAGATCCGCGCGCTCGGCGTCATCGACCTGCCGACCATCCAGAAGAAGCTCAACCTGCACTATTCGCTGACGCTCGACCTGTTCGGCGCGGAAATTTCGACGAACAGCGCGAACTTCTACAACGCCGGCCTCAAGGGCCGCTTCGGCGAGACGAAGATCGACGACGACCATCAGCTCACCAACGCCGTCTATCCGGTGCTGAAGCTGGTCGACGGCAAGATCGTGAAGGTCGACGAGCCCGCGCTCACCGCGCTCAACATGCGCCTGCGCGACGATTATTCGGAAGATTGCGCCAGGGGCGTCGAGCGCTGGAACAAGATCATCCAGAAGGAGGGAGTCGCCTTCCGCCTCGATCTGCCGCATGTCGCGTTCAACCGGAAGATCGGCGAGTTCCGCAACGTCAACGTCACGCCGAAAGGCCTGATCCTCGGCGCCGCCGACTGGGCCAAGGTGCGCGACGATTACCTGCCCTCGTCGTCCGACGGGGAATATCTGAATTCGCTGATGACCGGTCATTTCGGCGTCGGCGAATACGCCGGCTGGATCGCCGCGCCGAAGGTCGGAATCGACAACAAGCCGGGCGATTTCGAATATGTGAGGATCGCCGCGTGAGGCGTTGGGCAGTCGGCATTCGTTGCCGGCTGCCTTCGCCCTGCGCTAGCCTGCTGCCGACCGCCAACTGCCGATTGCCCAAGCCATGAACGCGCCGATCAAGCAGCATCTCATCGATCCGGAAATCTGCATCCGCTGCAACACCTGCGAGGAGACCTGCCCGGTCGACGCGATAACGCACGACGCCAACAATTACGTCGTCGACGTGACGAAGTGCGAATTGTGCCTGAACTGCATTCCGCCCTGCCCGACGGGCTCGATCGACAATTGGCGGATCGTCGCGTCGGCCTATTCGCTCGACGAGCAATATTCGTGGAACGAACTGCCCGCGCAGGAACAGGTCGTCGTCGCCGGAAATGGCGAGGCGATCGACGACGACGTGCAGGCCCTCATCGACAGCGCGCACACGGGCGCGGGCGGCAAGTCGGTCGCGCCGGCGTCTGCGTCCAAGCCGTCGGTGAATCTGTTCAACCGTGAAAAGCCGATCACGGCGACCGTCACCGGCAATTATCGTCTGACGCACGAGGAATCCGACGTCGACGTCCACCACATCATTCTCGATTTCGGCGACACGGCCTTTCCGGTTCTCGAAGGTCAGTCGATCGGCCTCGTCGCGCCCGGGCTCGACACGGAGGGCAAGCCGCATCGCGTGCGCCTCTATTCCATCGCCTCGCCGCGCCACGGCGAGCGACCCAATCACAACAATCTCGCGCTCACCGTGAAGCGCGAGCCGAACGGCGTCTGCTCGAACTATGTCTGCAATCTCAGGAAGGGCGACAAGATCGAGGTGACGGGTCCCTTCGGCGCGACCTTCCTGATGCCGAACGATCCGGCCGCCAATATCGTCATGATCTGCACCGGCACGGGTTCCGCCCCGTTCCGCGCCTTCACCGAATGGCGCCGGCGCACGGCGCCGGGCGCGCCCGGCCGCATGTTGTTGTTCTTCGGCGCGCGACGACCGAGCGACCTGCCGTATTTCGGCCCTCTTCAGAAGGTCCCGAACTCTCTGCTCGGCAAGCATTTCGCGTATTCGCGCATCCCCGGCGAAAAGAAGGTCTACGTGCAGGACCTGATGCGCGTGGAGCACGAGGAATTGTCGCGCCTGCTCAAATCCGACAAGACGCACATCTACGTCTGCGGCCTCAAGGGCATGGAGCAGGGCGTCGATTCCGCGCTTGACGACATCTGCCGCGGTGCGGAATTGCAGTGGCGCGACATGCGCGACGCCATGCGCGCCGACGGCCGCTACCACGTCGAGACCTATTGAGCGCGTCCGGCTGACGGCGTCGCGGCTCTCGCCTTCGCGCGCCGAATCCGTCATCCTCGGCGGATGAGCGGCAAGGACCATTCACGCGACGCCCGGGGTCCGCATTGACGTCGCAGACGCCGGCTGCCGAGGCTTTGGCGCGCATCCTCGCGGCCGATCCGGCGCGGTCCTTTGTCGTTGCCCAGCTCGGCCAGTCGCTCGACGGCCGAATCGCCACGACGAGCGGGGAATCGCTCTACATCAACGGCGACGAAGGGCTCGATCATCTCCATCGGTTGCGCGCGGCGGTCGATGCGGTTGTGGTCGGCGCCGGCACGATCGCAGCCGACAATCCACGGCTGACCGTGCGGCGCGTGCCCGGAAAGAGCCCGGCGCGCGTCGTGATCGATCCGCGCGGGCGTCTCTGCGACGACGGCAATTGGCTCGCCGACGACGGCGCCGCGCGGATCGTCGTCGGCGCGGCGGCGCGGCCGGTTCGTTCCGGCGTGGAGACCATCGTGCTGCCCGCGCCCGACGGACGGTTCGCGCCCGCCGACATCGTCGCCGCGCTGGCGGCGCGCGGCTTCAGGCGCATCCTGCTGGAGGGCGGCGCGGCGACGATCTCGGCCTTTGTCGATGCGGGCGCGGTCGACCGATTGCATCTGATCGTGGGTTGCATGATCATCGGTTCCGGCAAGCCCGGGCTACAGCTCCGGCCGCTCGAACGCCTGGCGGAAGCGCTGAGGCCAGCGACCGACGCCTACCGGCTCGGCCGACGCGACATCCTGTTCGATTGCGATCTGCGCGGCGGGAACGGAGATTGAGTTGATGGCCCGAGTCTCCGATGCGCCGCGCTACTCGTCGCTGGCGATCGCCGTTCACTGGATCGTTGCGCTGTGCATCCTCGGCCTGGCGCCGGCGGGCTTTCTGATCTCGCGCCTCGATGAAGGCCCGACGCAGGAAGCCGTGTCGGCCACGCACCAGTCTGTCGGCGCGCTCGTGCTGATCCTGACGCTGCTGCGCCTCGCGCTGCGCGCGACCGGCCGCATGCCCGCGCCTTCGCCCGTCCTGACGCCTTTCGAACGCGCGGCGTCGAAAGTCACGCATTTCAGTCTCTATGCGCTGTTGATCGTCGCGCCGGTCGTCGGATGGCTCGGCGTCAACGCCTACGGCGAGGACGTCAGCTTTTTCGGCCTGTTCAAGCTGCCGTCCCTGATCGCCAGGGACGAGGAACTGTCCGAGCAGATTTTCGCGCTGCATCTGGCCTGCGGAATTCTCATCGTGCTTGCCGTCGTCGCCCATGTCGTCGCGGCCTTCGTGCACAGGCTCCGCGCGGACGGCGTCATGGAGCGGATGCTCCCCACCCGCTGATCAGGCCGGCCGCGCGAACAGATCGAGATGGCCGATGTCGACGCGAGCAAGCGCGCGCGCCGACCGCCACTGGGCGATCGTCGGCGCATCGACGAGCCCAGTCTCGCGGCAGGCGGCTGCGACGCCGTCGGCCAGCGCATCGATCAGCGCGCGGTCCGCTTCCGCGAGGCGCCACGGGCTTTGGCCCTGCGCAAGCGCATATCCCCGAGCCTCGAACAGGCGCGCGAGAATGTCCGTCGCCCGCGGGCCGGCCGCCGGACCGAAGCCCTTGTCGCGGGCCTGGTGCGCATGGAAGGCCGCGCGAATCTGCGCGTCGCGCGCGTCGGGCGGCGACCAGGTTTCGACGCCGTCGTAGGTCAGCACGGTGTAGAACGGCGCGCGCGCGTCCGCGACGCTCGCAACGAAGCCGCGCATCCACTCTTCCGAGACGAGATCGAACAGCGCCGCCGCCGTCGCCAGATCGGCGTCCCGAACGAGCCCCCCGGCGCCCTGCGCGAGATCGGCCTGCACGAAGTCGATCTCGATGGCGCGGCCATCTCGCACGATGCGCAGCGCGCCATCCGCGTCTTCGGCCGTCTCCCCCCAGGCGGCGAGCCTGTCGCGCGCCGCGGCGAGCAAGGCCGGATCGTGGTCGACCAGACGCCAGCTCTGGCGCGCCGGCAGATGCGGCGCCAGCGCACGCAGATTCGAGCCGAGGCCGCAGCCGAGGTCGACGATGCGCAGACGATCGCGCGTCGCGAAATGCGCGGCGCAGGCGGCCAGCACGTCGGGGTTGCGCGCGCGATGGTCGGCGCCTTCGCGCAGATCGAGCCAGGCGGCGTCGAAACCGCTCATGCCGCATCTCCCGTGCGCAGCGCCGCGAGAAAGGCGCGCGCCGTACCGGTCCATCGAAACTGGTTCTGCGCCGCCGCCCACGCATTGTCGGCGAGGCGTCGGCGCAGGTCTGCGTCGCCGATCGCTTCGGCGAGACGCGCCGCCAGCGCCGCGACATCGCCGGCGGGATAGGCGAGCCCGGCGGCCGCGGGCATGGCGCCGGCTGCGGCGACCTCGCGTGTCGCGACGACAGGCAGGCCATGCGAGACAGCTTCGGCGATCGCCATGCCGAAACCTTCGAAATGCGACGCGGTGACGAAAATGTCGGCCGCCGCGTATCCGGCGGCGATCTCCTCGGCGTTCATCGCGTCGGCGAGGCGAATGCGGTCGCCGAGGCGTCGCACCGCGATCAGCTCCTCGATCTCCCGCGCATGGTCGGGCGCGAGCGTGCGGGAGCCGGCGACGGTCAGGCGCCAGTCGCCGGCGACCTCGGCCAGCGCCTGCACGAGATCGGCGTAGCCCTTGCGCGGCGTGAGCGAGCCGACCGAGAACAGCCGGATCGTTCCGTCGCGCGATCCCGGCGCGCGCGGCGCCGGATCGACGCCCGGCGGCGCGAAGAACAGGCGCGGCCGCGGAACCGAGAATTCCCGCGCGACGATGTCGGCCGTCATGGCGCTCGTCGTCACGACGGCGGCCGCGCAGTCGAGCGCCGCCTGTTCGCCGGCGCGCAGCCGCGCCGCCGCGTCCGGCGTCAGTCCGGCCTCGAGAAACAGCGGATGGTGCACCAGCGCGACGGGTTTCGGCGCAAGCTCCGCGACGATCTCCGCCGGCATCGCCGCATAGGCGAGGCCGTCGACGACGAGGGCGTCGCGCGCGCCGCCGCGCAGCAGGCGCCGCGTCGCGTCGAGGTCGGCGTCCGTCGGATAGGGGAACGACGCCGGCAGCGCGATCGGCGAGACCGCGCAGCCGAGCGCCGCCAGCTCGCGCATCACGCGCCGATCGTAGCCGTAGCCGCCCGTCGGCGCGTTGATGTCGCCGGGATAGGCGAAATCGATCCGCAAGGCTCGGTTCGAGGGTCGGTTCAAGTCTCGACTCACACCTTGCCTTCGTACCAGCCGCGCGCGACGTGCGATTCGTGCAGCGTCACACGGATGCGTTCGACGCCGTCGCCGCCGGGGCCGAGCGCGCCGGATCGCGCGGCTTCCGCCATCTGCAGGAAAATGTGACGGCTCAGGAATTCGGTCGTTGTCTGCCTGCCCCTGAATTCCGGCAGATCGTCGAGATTGCGGTAGGCGAGCGGCGCGAGCGTCGCTTCGAGCGCCGCGTGGGCGCGGCCGATGTCGACCACGACGCCATCGGCGGTCAGCTCCTGCCGCATGAACGTCACGTCGATCACGAAGGTGGCGCCGTGCAGGCGCTGCGCCGGCCCGAACAGGTCGCCCTTGAACGAATGCGCGATCATGATGTGCGACCGCACCTCGACACCGTACATGGCAATCCTTTCAATCGTAGACGACGAGGGGAACGACGCCCGGCGCCCCGGGCGCGAGCAGGCGCGGCAGGGATTCGGCGAGCCGCGCGAACGGCACGCGCTCGGTAACGAGCATGTCCAGCCGCGGATCGGCCAGAAGCGCGAGCGCCTTGGAAAGCCGGCGCGCATGGCTCCAGCGCGGCCGGCGGGAGGCGGACACTTGCCCGACCTGCGAAGCGACGATCTGCAACCGCCGCGCATGAAAGGCGCCGCCGAGCGGCGCTTCGACCGCGCGGTCGCCGTACCAGCTCGTCTCGACGAGCCGGGCCTCGGCGCCGCAGGCGGCCATCGCCGCCGCAAGTCCCGCCTGCGTCGCGGAGGCGTGGAAGACGATGTCGGCGTCGCGCACGGCGCCGCTCTCGCTCGAGAATGCCGCGCCGAACGCGCGGGCGATCGCTGCGCGCGACGCGTCGGGGTCGATCAGCGTGACGTCTGCGCCCGGCAGGCCGCCCGCGAGAAAGGCGATGAGCAATCCGACCGCGCCGCCGCCGAAAACGGCGATGCGATCGCCGGGGCCGGCGCCGGAATCCCAGAGCGCGTTGAGCGCGGTCTCCATGTTGGCGGCAAGCACGGCCCGCGCCGCAGGGACCGCGTCGGGCACGACCGCGACCATCGCCGCCGGGGCGACGAACAGGTCCTGATGCGGATGCAGCGCGAAAATCGTCCGGCCGACCAGGTCTTGCGGCCCCGCCTCGATTCTTGCGACGGCGCAATAGCCGTATTTCACCGGAAAGGGAAAATCGCCCGCCTGCATCGGGGCGCGCATCGCCGCATATTCGCTTTCCGGCACGAGCCCGTTCGACACCAGTCGCTCGGTGCCGCGGCTCACCGCGGAAAAAAGGGTTCGCGCGAGCGCTTCCCCCGCGCCGGGTCGCGCCAGCGCGTTCACCCGCAGTTCAGCGCGGCCGGGCGAGACATGCCACAGCGCCCGCGCGGTCAGCCCGGTTCCTGTGGTCTTCGGTCGATCTTCGGCCCAACGCTCGGCCGAGCGCGAACTCATTCTGTGCCTCTCGGCGCTTCCGAATTGCCGCCTTTTGCGGCAAGAAGCCTCGATGCGACATTCGCCCATGACGGCAGCCGAAACAACCATGACGCCAGCCGGCCTGCAAAGGCTGGAGGAGCCGATGCGCCGCCGCCGGATCGCGTTCGCGCTCAATGTCGCGATCTACGCCGGCCTGAGCCTGTGGCTTGCGCGCATTCTGTCGGCCGGCGGCTGGAGCCTGGTCGATATCGCCTTCTTCGCGTGCTTTCTCGTCGCCTCGCCCTGGGCCGTGCTCGGCTTCGTCAACGCGGGCCTCGGCCTCTGGCTGCTGCGGTTCTCGCGCGACGGGCCGGACCGGGCCGCGCCGTTCGCCGCGGCCGGCGAGATCGAGGCGCCGGCGCAGGGCCGCTACGCCCTGATCATGACGGTGCGCAACGAGGACGCCGCCCGCGCGGTCGGCCGGTTCATGCGCATGGAGGCGGAATTGTCCGCGACCGCCGACGCCGCGCAATTCTCCTATCACCTGCTTTCCGATACGTCGGTCGCCGCGGTCGCCGCCGAGGAAGAGCGTCAGGTCGCTCTGTGGCGCGCCATGCGCCCCGACGCGGCCGAACGCGTCCATTATCGCCGCCGGCTCGACAATGCCGGCTTCAAGGCCGGCAACGTCCGGGAGTTCTGCGCGCGCTGCGTCGACGATTACGACGCCATGATCGTGCTGGACGCCGACAGTTTCATGCGGGCGCCGGCCGTGCTGCAGCTCGTCCGCATCGCCGAGGCCTTCCCGAAGATCGGCATCCTGCAGTCGCTCGTCGTCGGCGCGCCGTCGCGATCGGCCTTCGCGCGCCTGTTCCAGTTCGGCATGCGCGCGGGCATGCGCTCCTATACGATGGGCGCCTCGTGGTGGACCGCCGATTGCGGGCCGTTCTGGGGCCACAATGCGCTCGTGCGCATCAGGCCCTTTCTCGACCATTGCGATCTCCCGACGCTCGGAGGCCGTCCGATCCTCTCCCACGACCAGCTCGAAGCGGCGCTGATGCGCGCGGCGGGCTACGAGGTGCGCGTGCTGCCGGTCGAGAGCGGCAGTTTCGAGGAAAACCCGCCCGACCTCGTGGAATTCTCCAACCGCGACCTGCGCTGGTGCCAGGGCAACATGCAGTACTGGCGGCTGGTCGGTCTGCCGGGAATCCTGCCGGCGAGCCGTTTCCAGGTCGGCTGGGCGATCTCGATGTTCGTCGGCCTGCCGGCCTCGCAGATCATGCTGCTTCTCGCCGCGCTCAAGCCGTTCGACGGCGAGCCGGCCGCCTCCTTTCCGGTCGCATCGGCCATCGCCTTCTATCTCGTCTATCTCGCGATCGGCCTTTCGCCGAAGCTCGCGGGCTATGCCGATGTTCTGCTCGGGCGCGAGACGGCCCGCTACGGCGGCGGCGTGGCCTTTCTCGCGGGCGCTTCGGCGGAGATCGCCGCTTCCTATCTCTTGTCGGCGGCGACGGCGTTTCGCACCTCGCTGTTCCTGATCGGCCTGCCGTTCGGCCACGATCTGTCGTGGGGAAGCCAGCAGCGCGACGCGCACGAATTGTCCTGGACCGCGGCGGCCGCGCCGTTCTGGGCGGGAACCCTGTTCGGGCTGATGCTTCTCGCCGCGCTTGCGCTCGGCGCGCCCGGGGCGATCCCCTACTTCCTGCCCTTCGCGCTCGGCCTGGTCCTCGCCATTCCCTTCGCCAGGTTCACGGCCGCGCCCGACCTTGGCGCCGCCATGGTGCGCGCGCGCCTGTGCGCGACGCCGGACGAGATCGCGGGCGCCTGGCCGCTGGCCTCAGGGCACGATGACGAAGAACACGAAGGACGCGAAGATCGACAGGTGAACGACGCCCTGCAATAGCGTCGTGCGTCCCGTGCCGAGCGTGACGACGCTGATGAGCAGGGTCAGCGCCAGCAGCACGACGTCCTTGATCGGCAGGCCGAGTTCGATCGGGTAATCCGCGACGATCGACAGCGCGCCGATCGCGGGGATCGTCAGCGCGATGCTGGCGAGCGCCGAGCCGAGCGCGAGGTTGAGGCTTGTCTGCAGCCGGTTGGCGCGCGCCGCGCGCAACGCCGCGATGCCCTCGGGCAGGAGCACGATCGTCGCGATCACGACGCCGACGAGGCCGCGCGGCGCGCCCACGCGGTCGATGCCGCCTTCCAGGGCGGGCGTGAGGAATTTCGCGAGCAGCACGACGCAGACGAGCGACACGATCAGCAGCGCGGCGCTGAAGGCGGTCGCGCCATTCGTCGGAGCGGCAAGATGCGCATGAGCGTCGGCGGAATCGTCGTCGGTCGGCGTGAAGCTGTCGCGATGGCTGACGGTCTGGATGAAGAGAAACGAGAAATAGAGAAACAGCGAGATCAGCGCGGCGAATGCGGTCTGCGACTTGGAAAAGGCCGGCCCCTCCGCGCTGGTCGTTACGTTGGGAACGATCAGCGTCAGCGTGGTCAGCGCCGCCAGCACGGCCAGCGTCGCGCTCGCGCCTTCCAGGCGGAAATTCTGGGAATGATGCTTCACCCCGCCTAGAAGCAGACACGCGCCGACAATGCCGTTGCACGCGATCATGACGGCGGAATAGACCGTGTCGCGCGCCAGCGTCGGCTTCGGCGTATCGAAGCCGAGCATGATCGAGACGATCAGGCCGACCTCGATAATCGTGACGGCGATCGCCAGAACAAGCGGACCATAGGGTTCGCCGGTCTTGCTGGCGATCACTTCGGCGTGGTGCACGGCTGCAAAGACCGCGCCGATCAAGGCGACGGCGCTGAGCGTCGCCGTCCAGCCGCCAGCGCCGCCCTTGATCGCGAGCGGAATCGCCAAGAGGCCGAGCAGCGGCCATATCCACGACATTCGCGCAGCAAGCGCGGCCTTGATGTCGAATTGCGTCATGCGAGGAAGATAGGGCCGGAACGCTGCGGGCGAAACCTTGGCGGTTGTCTTTCAGGCCGGCGTCACGCGCCGCAGGGTCAGATTGATGCGCGCATCGTTCGCGACCAGCGTCGACGCGCCGGGATAGAGCCGGTCGACGCCGTGGTGGCAGAAGCGCGATGCGCCGCCGATGACGACGACATCGCCGGAGGCGAGTTTCATCGATTGCGTGCGATCGTTGCGCTTGAGGCCGCCGTAGCGAAACAGGCAGGTCGCGCCGAGCGAGATCGACAGCACGGGCGCGCGCGGCTCCTTCTCGTCGGAATCGACATGCAGGCCCATGCGCGCGCCGGCGGCGTAGAAATTGACGAGGCAGGCTTCCGGCGGCGCCTCGAAGCCGGCGAGGTCGCGCCAGGCCTCGAGCAGCGCCGGCGGAAAATTCGGCCAGGGCTTGCCGGTCGCCGGATGTTTCGGCTGATAGCGATAGCCGCCGTCGCGATCCGACACCCAGCCGAGCGGACCGCAATTGGTCATGCGCACGGAAAACGGTTTTCCCGTGCGCGGCATGGTCGGCGTGAACAGAGGCGCGGCGCGCACGACGTCGCGGATCGATTCGACCAGCGCTTCCTGTTGCGCGCGCGAAAAATGCGCCGGGTGCAGCAACAGCCCCGGCGCGAGTTCGATCACGCCGTCAAGACCTTCTTCGATTCGACCGTCGAATCCGCCTTCAGTCGATAGACCAGCGGCACGCCGGTATCGAGTTCCATCGAGGGAATCGTTTCCGGCGTCAGGCGATCGAGCACCATCACCAGCGCGCGCAGCGAATTGCCGTGCGCGGCGACGATCACGCGCTGGCCGTTCAGGACGCGCGGCAGGATGTGCTGGCAGTAATAGGGCAGCACGCGGGCCACCGTGTCCTTCAGGCTTTCGCCGCCGGGCGGCGAGATGTCGTAGGAGCGCCGCCAGATGTGCACCTGCTCCTCGCCCCATTTCTTGCGGGCCTCGTCCTTGTTGAGGCCGGAGAGGTCGCCGTAGTCGCGCTCGTTGAGCGCCTGGTCGCGCGTCGTCTCGAGGCCGGGCTGGCCGAGTTCGTCGAGCACCAGCGTCAGCGTGTGCTGCGCGCGCGTCAGCGCGGACGTGTAGGCCGTGTCGAAGGACAGGCCCATGGCCTTCAGGCGCTGGCCGGCGGCCTTGGCTTCCTCGACGCCCTTCGGCGTCAGGTCCGGGTCCTTCCAGCCGGTGAAAAGGTTCTTCAGGTTCCAGTCGCTCTGGCCGTGGCGGACGAGGACGAGCAGGCGGTCCATTTTTGCTCCTTTTGTTCCCTCCCCTTTGCGGGGACGGTCAGGGTGGGGGACGCCGCACAGCGGCGTCAGTCGTTGAGCCCGAGCACATCGAGCATGGAATATTGGCCGGGCTTGCGGCCGCGCGCCCACAGCGCCGCCTTGATCGCGCCATTGGCGAACAGGCTGCGGTCCTCGGCGTGATGCGAGAGCGTGATGCGTTCGCCGGCGCCCGCGAGAATGACGGAATGGTCGCCGACCACCGTGCCGCCACGCAAGGTCGCAAAGCCGATGTCGCCCGTCTTGCGCGCGCCGGTATGGCCGTCGCGCGAGCGCACGGAATGTTCGGCGAGGTTGATCTGGCGTCCGCGCGCGGCGGCCTCGCCGAGCAGCAGCGCCGTGCCCGACGGCGCGTCCACCTTCATGCGGTGATGCATTTCGAGAATCTCGACATCCCAGTCCGGCCCCAGCGCGGCGGCGGCCTTCTGCACGAGCACGGCGAGCACGTTGACGCCGAGGCTCATGTTGCCGGAGCGCACGATCGGCGCGTGGCGGGCGGCGGCCGCGATCTTCGCGAGATCGTCGGGCTGGAGCCCGGTCGTGCCGATGATGTGCGCGATGCGCGCCTGCGCGGCAAGCGCGGCGAGTTCGGTCGTCGCGGCCGGCGCGGTGAAATCGACGATGCCTTCGGCGCTGACGATCGCCGCGAGCGCATCGTCGGTCACCGGCACGCCGAGCGGCCCGACGCCTGAAAGTTCGCCCGCGTCCTTGCCGAGCACCGGCGAGCCCGCGCGTTCCAGCGCGGCGCAGACGGTCACGCCGTCGGCCTCCGTGATCGCCTTGACGAGCGCGCGGCCCATGCGCCCGCCCGCGCCCATCACCACCAGCCGCATGTCCGCCATCGGTCGGATCCCTCCAGAAGCGCGCCTTCATAACCGATGCGCGGGCAAGGCGCATCCCCTCGGCGTCAAAGCGCGGACGTCATTCCCGCGACGGCTCGGGATGACAGACATCGCGGGGTCGGATCGCCCCGACGCCGGGTTACAAGGCCCGAAACATCACCAGCGCGTCGACATCGCCGAGGCCCGGATGCGCGAAGGCGCCGGGCAGCCGGCCGACGATGGCAAAGCCCAGCGACTGCCAGAGGCGCACGGCGCGTTCGTTGGTCGAGACGACGAAATTGAATTGCATCGCCCGGAAGCCCCTGCGGCGCGCATGGTCCAGCGAATGCGCGCACATATTCCGCGCGACGCCCCGTCCGGAGGAACTCTTGGCGGTCATGTAGCCGCAATTGCAGACATGCGCGCCGCCGCCCGCCTGATTGGCGCGGATGTAATAGGTCCCGACGATGCGGCCTTGATCTTCCGCGACGAACGTCTCGCGGTCGGCGCCGAGCCAATAGGCCAGCGCCGCCTCGCGGCTCATGTCGCGCGGCAGCGCATAGGTCTCGCCGGCGCGGATGGTCGGCCCGATGATCGACCAGATCGCGTCCGCGTCCCTGTCGCGCGCGGGCCGGACGATCATCCGCGCAGCGTCGCGCCGGTCTTCCTGGCCGCTTCCGCGACGATCTTGCCCGCGACCGCCTCAATCTCGGCGTCGGTTAGGGTTTTTTCACGCGGCTCCAGGCGAACCGAGACAGCCACCGATTTCTTGCCCTCGGGCACGCCCGCGCCTTCGTAGATGTCGAAGACATTGGCGTCCGCGATCAGCGCGCGATCGGCTGACAGCACCGCCTTCAACAGGTCGCCCGCGCGCGTCGCACGGTCGACCACGAAGGCGAAATCGCGCTCGAGCGGCATGAGGTCGGACAGTTCGAGCTTCGGTTTCGCCTTGGTCGGCCGGGCCTTGGGCGCAGGCACGGCGTCGAGCGTGATCTCGAAGCCGGCGAGCGGTCCTTCCACGTCGAGCGCTTCGAGAACAGCGGGATGGAATTCGCCGAACCAGCCGACGATGTTCTTCGGCCCGAACTGCAGGGTCGCCGAGCGGCCGGGATGCAGGAAGGCCGGACCGCCGGGGACGATCTGGATGGCGCTCGCGCTCACGCCGAGCGCGGCCAGCAGCGCCAGCGCGTCGGCCTTGGCGTCGAACACGTCGACGGGCGTCGCGCGAGAACCCCAGATGCGGCCGGCGCCGCCGACCTTGGCCGTGCCGCGACGGATACCGGCGGCATTGTAAGCCTGGTCCTTGTCGCCGTCGCCACGGAACACCTGGCCGACCTCGAACAGGGCGACATCGTTCGCGCCGCGGTCGGCGTTGCGTTGCGCTGCCGCCAGCAGACCCGGCGCGAGGCTCGGCCGCATGTCGGAGAGGTCCGACGCGATCGGATTGGCGAGAACGAGCGCCGCTCCACCGCCGCCGAAGGCTTCGGCCTGCGCCTTCGACACGAAGGACCAGTTGACCGCTTCCATCATGCCGCGCGCGGCGAGCGCGCGCCGCGCGCCGGAGACGCGCCGCTGCAGAAGCGTGAGCACGGGCTCGGCGACGCCATGCGCGTCGCGAACGAGCGGCGTCGATTGCACGCGGTCGAGACCGGCGATGCGCACGATCTCTTCGACGAGATCGGCAATGCCTTCGACATCGGGCCGCCACGAGGGAATATGCACATAGGCGCGGTCGGCGTTGCCAGCCGTGCGTTCGACGAGAAAGCCGAGCTTTTCGAGAATGCCGGCCATTTCCGAAATCTCGAGTTCGAGACCGGTCAGGCGCTGCACTTCGCTCCACGGAAAGAGCAGCGCGGGGCGCGCGGGCGGAAGCTGCCCGGCGACAACCATGTCGGACGGCTCGCCGCCGCAGAATTTCATGACGAGTTCGGCAGCGAGATCGCAGCCGGGAACATTGAACGCCGGATCGACGCCGCGCTCGAAACGGTAGCGCGCGTCGGTGGAAATGCCGAGGCGACGGCCGGTATGGGCGATGTTGTAGGGATCCCAGAGCGCCGATTCGATCAGCACGTCGGTTGTGTTCTCGTCGCAGCCCGAATGCTCGCCGCCCATCACGCCGGCGATGGATTCGACGCCCCTGTCGTCGGCGATGACGACGTTGGAGGCGTCCAGCTGGTAGGTCCTGCCGTCGAGCGCCAGAACCTCGTCGCCCGCGCGTCCGCGCCGCACCACGAGATTGCCCGAAACCTTCTTCGCGTCGAACACGTGCAGCGGCCGCGCGCGGTCGAAGGTGACGTAATTGGTGATGTCGACCAGCGCATTGATCGGACGCAGCCCGATCGCCTTGAGGCGGCGCTGCATCCATTCGGGGGAGGCGCCGTTCTTCACGCCGCGCACCATGCGCAGCGCGAATTGCGGGCAGAGATGCTTGTCTTCGGCCGCGAAGTCGAGCGTGACGTCGACCGGGCAGGGATAGGCGCCCTTGGGCGCCTGGACCGCGGGCGTCTTCAGCCTGCCGAGGCCCGCGGCCGCCAGGTCGCGCGCGATGCCGACGACGCCTGCGGCGTCCGGACGGTTCGGCGTGAGGTTGATCTCGATGACAGGATCGTCGAACCCGGCCCATTCGGCATAGCGCGTCCCGACCGGCGCGTCGGCCGGGAGGTCGATGATGCCCTCATGATCTTCCGACAGTTCAAGCTCGGCGGCGGAGCAGAGCATGCCCAGCGATTCGACGCCCCGAATGACGCCCTTGCCGAGCGTCAGCTTCTTGCCGGGAATATATGTGCCGGGTCCCGAGAACACGCTCTTCATGCCAGTGCGCGCATTCGGCGCGCCGCACACGACCTGCACCGGCGCGCCTGCGCCGGTGTCGACCATGCAGACGCGCAGCCGGTCGGCATTCGGATGGGGCTTGGCCTCCACCACATGGGCGATGGTGAAGTCCTTCAGCGCGGCGGCGGGATCGATCACGTTCTCGACCTCGAGCCCGATGCGCGTCAGCGTCTCGCAGATTTCCGCGAGCGAGGCCTCGGTTTCGATATGGTCCTTGAGCCAGGAGAGGGTGAATTTCATTGTCGTTCCAACTATGCGCGTCCGGTCGGCGCTTTCGCCCCCGGCGCCTTCTGTCCGCGGAGCATGCTCGCCACGCTGATGTCTTCATCGATATCCGGCCAGTGAACGCCAAGCGGGCTGAATTCGACAGCCGCGCGCGCTGCGGGCGTCGCCTCGAGCAGGCGCGGATACCACCAGAGCGGCGCCTGCACCTTGCGGCCGTCCGCAAGCGCCACCGTCAGGTTGGCGTCGTCACAATGCGCGGAGATCGGGCGGCTATCCTCAATCTCGATTTGCAAAGTAGTCATGCCATGCCTCCAGAAACGCCTCGCGCTCCTCGCGCGTCTTCTTGACGATTTCGCTGAGGTCGCGCGCCGAGAAGCCAACGTTGATCGCGACATTCACATCGTGCAGCCAGATCTTCGCTTCGTGTCCATCCTTGCCAACATGAACATGTGGCGGCTCCCAACCATCTGCGGAATAGAAGTAGAACCGAAACCCCTTCCATCGCAGAACCGTCGGCATGTTACGCGCTCAACCCGCCCGCGAGCGTCGGAAAATCGAGCGGCCGGAAGCCGTAGTGGGAAATCCAGCGCGCATCCGCCTCGAAGAACGGGCGGAGATCCGGCATGCCGTATTTCAGCATGGCGATACGGTCGATCCCCATGCCCCAGGCGAAGCCCTGATAGACGTCCGGATCGAGGCCGCAATTACGCAGCACGTTGGGGTGCACCATGCCGCAGCCCAGAATCTCCAGCCAGTCCTCGCCCTCGCCGAAGCGGATTTCGCCGCCTTGGCGTCGGCACTGGATGTCGACTTCCATCGACGGCTCGGTGAACGGGAAGAACGATGGACGGAAGCGCATCTTCACATTCTTCACCTCGAAGAACGCCTTGCAGAATTCTTCCAGAATCCACTTCAGGTGGCCCATATGCGCCGTCTTGTCGATGACGAGGCCCTCGACCTGGTGGAACTGCGGCGTATGCGTCGCGTCGGAATCGATGCGGTAGGTGCGGCCCGGGCAGATCACGCGGATCGGCGGCTTTTGCGACAGCATCGTGCGAACCTGCACGGGGCTAGTGTGCGTGCGCAACAGCTTCCTCTTCCCGTCTGGACCCGGGTTGAAGAAGAACGTGTCGTGCATCTCGCGCGCCGGATGGCCTTCCGGGAAGTTCAGCTTGGTGAAATTGTAATCGTCGGTCTCGATGTCGGGCCCTTCGGCGACCGAAAAGCCCATGTCGGCGAAGATTTCCGTCAACTCGTCCATCACCTGGCTGATCGGATGGATGCGGCCGGTATCCGGCCCGCCGCTGCGCACCGGCAGCGTCACGTCGAGCGTCTCGGCGGCAAGGCGGGCTTCGAGCGCTGCGCCCTTCAGCACGGTCTTGCGTTCGGCGAGCGCCGCCGTCACCCGGTCCTTCAGCGCGTTGATCGCCGCGCCCGCGGTCTTGCGCTCGTCCGGCGCCATCTTGCCGAGCGTGGCGAGCAGGGCGGAGACCGAACCCTTCTTGCCGAGCGCGGACACGCGCACGTTTTCGAGGCTCCCCTCGTCGGCGGCTGAGGAAATCTGGCCGATGATCTCGGTTTCGAGCGTCTGGAGGTCGGACATGCCCTGCTCACAAAGGAATTTGCGCGGCTTGTGCCACGCGGATGGGGAGATGTCGAGAATCGGGAGGATCGCGGCGCCCCCTCCCCAGCCCTCCCCCGCTTCGCGGGAGAGGGAGCGGATTGCCGCATCGGCGAAAATCGGGATCACGGGCGCCTGCCGTCCCCTCTCCCGCGGAGCGGGGGAGGGAAAGGGAGGGGGCGCCGCGATCATCCCAAAACGCAAAAGGCCCGCCGGTGGGCGGGCCTTCTATCTGGGATCGCCGGCCCAGGAAATTGCTTTCTTGCCGGCTGCCGGCCAGAGGCCGGCGGTCCCAGCGACTACGCCGCCTTGGGCAGCGCCGCCTTGGCCTTTTCGACGATGGCCGCAAAAGCGGCCGGCTCGGCGATGGCGAGTTCGGACAGAACCTTGCGGTCGATCTCGACGCCCGCCTTGTTCAGGCCATCGATAAAGCGCGAATAGGTGAGGCCGGCCTCGCGCACGGCGGCGTTGAGGCGCTGGATCCACAGCGCGCGGAACACGCGCTTCTTCGCCTTGCGGTCGCGCGTGGCGTACTGCATCGACTTGTCGACGGCGGCCTTGGCGGTGCGGATCGTATTCTTGCGGCGACCGTAAAAGCCCTTGGCGGCCTTCAGGGTCTTCTTGTGCTTGGCGTGCGAGGTGACGCCTCTCTTGACGCGAGCCATTTACAGAACTCCTTGAAAGGATTGAGGAACGTCTACTTCAGCCGTTGGGCAGGAAGTATTTCTTCACGTTGTCGCCGTCCGTCTTGAACATGACGGTGGTGCCGCGAAGGTTCCGGATCTGCTTTTTGGTCCGCTTGATCATGCCGTGGCGCTTGCCGCGCTGGGCGTAGACCACCTTGCCGGTGCCGGTGATCTTGAAGCGCTTTTTGGCGCCCGACTTGGTCTTCAACTTGGGCATTTTGCTCTCCTGTGAGCCTGCCCGAAGGCTGGCTCCAATGTTGTTCGCGTGAGCGAGCGTTAAAAACCGCCACGGCAGCCCATCACTGGCCGGGCGGTTCAAGGGGCGGCTTATATGCCGAAAGGGCCGAGCCAATCAAGTGGCGGTCGGCGATACGCCCTCTAATGACGGCTGGACCGGTCCGGCAAACATGCTAGCGTCCGCCGCAAATCGACGGAGGAAACATGGAGCGCTCGTTCGCCACTGAAATCGAGAGCCTGAAGCTCGGCGAGGGCGAAATCTTTCACGGCGAGGGCATTCTCGCCGTCACCAAGGCGCTGCTGCAGGCCGGCGTCTCCTACGTGGGCGGCTACCAGGGCGCGCCCGTCTCGCACCTGCTCGACGTCATGGTGCAGGCCAAGGACTACATGGCCGAACTCGGCGTGAACGTCGTCGCCTGCACCAACGAGGCCTCGGCGGCCGCCATGCTCGGCGCCTCCATCATGTATCCCGCCCGCGGCGCGGTGACGTGGAAGTCGATCGTCGGCACCAATGTCGCGGCCGATGCGCTCTCCAATCTCGCCTCGCCCGGCGTGAAGGGCGGCTGCCTGATCGTCGTCGGCGAGGACTATGGCGACGGCGCGAGCGTCATCCAGGAGCGCACCCACGCCTATGCGATGAAGTCGGCCCTCTGGCTGATGGACCCGCGCCCCAACTTGCCGACGATCGTCCGCTGCGTCGAAAAATCCTTCGAGCTGTCGGAAGCCTCGCACACGCCGGTCATGATGGAGCTGCGCATCCGCGCCTGCCACGTGCAGGGCGAATTCGTCGCCAAGGACAATGTGAAGCCCGCCGTCTCGACGCTCAACAAGCAGCCGGCCGCGCCGCACGATTACGCGACGCTCGCCCATCCGCCCGTCACCTTCGGGCACGAGATCGCCAAATACGCCGACCGCATGCCCGCCGCCCGGCGCTTCATCGTCGGCCACGGCCTGAACGAGAAGGTGGACGGCCGCCACGGCGAAGTCGGCATCATCGTGCAGGGCGGCGTGACCAACGCGCTGATCCGTGCGCTGCAGGAGATCGGGCTCGCAGACAGCGCCGGGCGCAGCGACCTGCCCATGCTCGTGCTGAACGTCGTCTATCCGCTCTGCCCCGACGAGATCGTCGGCTTTTGCGCGGGGAAGAAGGCGGTCCTTGTCGTCGAGGAAAGCCAGCCCGAATATATCGAGCACGAGATTTCATCCATCCTGCGCCGCGCCGACGTGAACACGGCGCTGCACGGCAAGGACATGCTGCCGATGGCCGGCGAATATACGTCGGAAGTTCTCGTCTCCGGCCTCGCCAAATTCATCGATCACGAAATCCCGCGCCTCGGCAATTCCGGCGCGAAGGCTTATGCGGACGAGATCGCAGACCTCCGCCGCAAGGCGCTCGCCGCCTTGGGCGGTCCGCCGCCCGCCCGTCCGCCGAGCTTCTGCATCGGCTGTCCGGAACGGCCCTTCTTCTCCGCGCTGAAACTGGTCGAGAAGGAGGAAGGCCGCTTCCATGTCTCCTCCGACATTGGCTGCCACGCCTTCGGCACGTTCGCGCCCTTCTCCTTCGGCAATTCGATCCTCGGCTTCGGCATGTCGCTGGCCTCCTCAGCGGGCGTGCAGGGTTTCGCGGACAAGCGGCCGATCGCCATCATGGGCGACGGCGGCTTCTGGCATAACGGGCTGCTGTCCGGCGTCACCGCGCGCCTGCTCAACAAGAGCGACGGCCTGCTCGTCATCATGAAAAACGGCTACACCTCGGCGACCGGCACGCAGGACCTCGTCTCGACGCCGCATCCCGAATTCAAGCGCGCGGCGGGCGGCGATTCGACCACCGACACGGAAATGACCATCGAGGGCACGCTCAAGGGCCTCGGCGTCAAATGGCTGAAGAGCGTGCACACCTACAAGGTGAGCGAGATGCGCGACACGCTGAAGGAGGCGATGACGACGAGCTACGACGGACTCAAGGTCATCGTCGCCGAAGGCGAATGCCAGCTCGAACGCCAGCGCCGCATGAAGCCGCTGCGCGCAGCGGCTCTGGCGGCGGGCGAACGCGTCGTGCGCACGCGCTACGGCGTGGACGACGAGACCTGCACGGGCGACCATTCCTGCATCCGCCTCTCCGGCTGCCCGACGCTGACGGTGAAGACCTCGTCCGATCCGCTGAAGAGCGATCCGGTCGCCCATGTCACGAACG
This sequence comes from Rhodoblastus sp., assembly GCA_039808645.1. Taxonomy (GTDB): domain Bacteria; phylum Pseudomonadota; class Alphaproteobacteria; order Rhizobiales; family Beijerinckiaceae; genus JAJXWB01. The sequence goes on from JBDHTL010000007.1 coordinate 54,491, forward strand.
GCTGCGTCGGCTGCGGCCTGTGCGGCGAGGCGGCGCATGCGGCGACGCTCTGCCCATCCTTCTATCGCGCCGAGATCATCTCCAACCCGAGCGGCTTCGATCGCTTCAAGGCGCGCTTGCGCCGCATCTTCGTGAAAGCCGCGTGATGGACACGAAGGTTCGTTCGATCCTGATCGGCGCGCTCGGCGGCGAGGGCGGCGGCGTGCTGATGGACTGGATCGTCCATTGCGCGCGCATGAGCGGCCTGGCCGTGCAGGCGACGTCCGTGCCCGGCGTCGCGCAGCGCACGGGCTCGACCTCCTACTACATCGAGATGGCGGAGAAAATTCCCGGCGCGCCCGATCCGGTCTTCGCGCTCATCCCCATGCCCGGCCGCGTCGATTTCGTCGGCACGAGCGAGCTTGTCGAGGCCGCGCGTCTGATGGAGCGCGGGCTGGTGTCGCCGAAACGCACGGCGCTCGTGTCATCGACAAGCCGCTTCTTTACGACGGCGGAAAAGATGCAGATGGGCGACGGCCGCTTCGACGACG
>JBDHTL010000008.1:0-54549 GCA_039808645.1 Rhodoblastus sp.
CTGACGGCCGCCGCGAGCCGGTCTCCGCCGAGGTCGAGCCCGCCGGCCGCCGCGCTCACCGGCCGTGCGCCGGCCACCGCGCGGACGATATCGCCGACCGTTTCGGGCGAGGGCGCCCCCAGCGCGCCGCGCGCCGGATCGGTGCAGTCGACGATGTCGGCGCCGCAGTCGAGCGCCACCATCGCTTCGGCCGGACTGACGACGCTGGCGAGGAAGGCGGTCATGCTGCGCTCTGGCTCCTGTCGCCAGCGTCATAGGGCCATTGGCCCCAGGCCGCAACGGAGTCGCGCACGGACGCGCGCTTGCCCGGCGGCTGGGCCGTCGTTAGCTTCGCGAATCCTGCAGCTTTCGTACGCACATCGTGACATGACACGTATCGCCATCGTCGACGACTACCAGAACATCGCCCTCTCGCTCGCCGACTGGAACAGCATTCCCGGCGCCGAATTCACGGTCTTCGACAAGCCCTTCGCCAGCCAGGACGAGACGGTCGGGAAGCTGAAGGATTTCGAGATCGTCAGCACGATGCGCGAGCGCATGGAATGGCCGGACAGCCTGTTCGCGCGACTGCCGAAGCTGAAACTGCTCTGCGTCACCGGCCTGCACCAGCGCCTGCTCGATCAGGCCGCCGCGACGAAGCACGGCGTCGTCGTCTCGCATACCTCGGCCGGCGCCTCGGTGCCCGCGACCGTCGAACTCTGCCTCGCGCTCATCCTGGCGGGCGCGCGCAACGTAGCGCGCGAGGATCGCGACATGCGCGGCGGCGGCTGGCAGTCGGGCCTCGGCATGACGCTCCACGGTCGCCGTCTCGGCGTCGTCGGCCTCGGCCGCATCGGCGCGCGCGTGGCGGCGCTGGCGAAGGCGATGGGCATGGAGCTCGTCGCCTGGAGCCCGAACATGAATGCGGAAACCGCGGCCGCGCACGGCGCGATGCTCGTCGACAAGGAAACGCTGTTCCGCGCCAGCGACGTCGTCAGCCTGCATCTCGTGCTCGGCGAGCGCTCGAAGCACATCGTGGGGCCACGCGAATTCGACCAGATGCAGAAACACGCCGTTCTGGTGAATACGTCGCGCGGCCCGCTTGTCGACGAGGCCGCGATGATCGAGGCGTTGCGCGCGCGAAAAATCGCCTGCGCGGCGCTCGACGTCTACGATGTCGAGCCGCTGCCCGGCGATCATCCGCTGCGCGGCCTCGACAATGTCGTGCTCTCGCCGCATCAGGGCTTCGTCACGCAGGACGTCTACGCGACCTGGTACGGCGACACGGTGGAAAACATCCGCGCCTGGCTCGCCGGCGCGCCGATCCGGATTCTCAACGCGGCCTGACCCCTCCCCAACCCTCCCCCGCTCCGCGGGAGAGGGGGCAAGATGCGGGGCCTTGTCGGCCTCCTGCGTCACAATGGGGATCATTCCCCTCTCCCGCAGACACGAAGTCGGCTGTTGCCGACTTCGGTCAGATACGGGGGAGGGCGGGGAGGGGCGTTGCGGCTACAGCAATTCGGCACGCTGAATCGGTGAGCGCGGCGCGGCGCGTCGCGTCATCGCCGCGCCTTTCGCCCAACCCGCCGCCGCCATCGCCACGCCGGCAATCAGCGCCCACCAGCACGGCCGCAATCCCAGATCGAGGCTGAAGTCGGCGGCGATCAGCGCATCGAACGGCGCGCCCATGGCGAACGTGTACCAGCCGGCTTCGGTCAACGCGACGAGCGCGGTCGTCGCCGCCGCCAGCGTCAGCGCGACCGCCGGCGTGAGCGTGCGCCCGAAGCGGCGCGGCAGGCGCATCAGCCCGAGCAGCGCGAACAGGCCGGTCATGGCGGTCGGCTCGGTCACGTCGAGCTTCGACTGCATGAAGAAATGCGCGAGGCCGAGCGCCACGACGGCGTAGACAAGACGGTGCAGCCGCTTCCAGCGCTGCGCGCCCAGCCGGCGCACGGCGCCGTCGGTCGAGGTCGCCGCCAGCGCCGCGAGCATGAGCAGCGCGACGCTTCCGATCAAGAGATAGACGCGCGCGAAAAGCTCGTGCGCCACGACGGAAATGCTGAACGACTTGTCGGCCACGAAGACGATGAAATGCGCGACCATCCACGCGAAGACCGACACGCCGAGAATGCGGCGCGCCGCCACGAGGCGCGGCTGGCGCAGGATTTCGATCAGCGGCGTAATCGCGAAGGTCACGGCGAGCAGCCGGATCGCCCAGAGCCCCGTCACATGCGAAATCTCGGTCAGCGGCCGTGGTCCGAGATCGGCCGCCGCGATCCGCCACAGCAAAGGCAGCGCGGGAAGGACGGCGATGGCCAGCGCCGCCGCGCGAAGCCAGGAGAAGGCGCCGGTGCGGTCGCGCCAGAGCGCGAGCGGCGAGTGGAGAATCGTCAGGGTCACGCGGCTATCTACGCCGAGGACGCGGGTCTGGCGCGTCGAGATTGGTCTTGCGTCGCTCAATTTCACGTGATCCTGTCCCGCTCCGAAGCGTTCGGGAACGATGCGTGGAGGAAACGATGCCGGAAACTCGGGCGACGAGCGCGCCGCGCGCCGAAGCATCGCGCAAGATCGCGCGCAGGCTCATTCCCTTTCTCATCGTCTGCTATTTCATCTCCTATCTCGACCGCGTGAACCTCGGCTTCGCCGCGCTCACCTTCCGTCAGGACCTCGCCCTTTCGGCGGAAGTGTTCGGGCTCGGCGCCGGCATATTCTTTCTCGGTTATTTCCTGTTCGAAGTGCCGTCTAACCTGCTGCTCGAAAAGGTCGGCGCGCGCGTCTGGATCGCCCGCATCATGATCACCTGGGGGCTGATCTCCGCCGCAATGGCGCTGGTGAAGGGCGAGACCAGCTTCTACTTCGTCCGCTTCCTGCTCGGCCTTGCCGAGGCCGGCTTCTTCCCCGGGATCATCCTCTATCTCACCTATTGGTACACGGCCGCCGAGCGCGCCAAGGTCGTCGGCATGTTCATGGTCGCCGTGCCCCTGTCCTCGGCGATCGGCGCGCCGCTGTCGAGCTGGATCCTCAACGCCTTCACCGGCGTCGGCGGGCTCGCCTCCTGGCAATGGCTCTTCATCATCGAGGCCCTGCCGGCGGTCGTCATGGGCTTTGTCGTGCTCTTCTATCTCGACGACGGCCCGGCCGACGCCAAATGGCTGACGGCGGATGAAAAGCAGGCCGTCATCGCCCATCTCGCCAGCGAGCGCGAGAGCCGCGAGGCGGTCAGGAAATTCTCGCTCGGCGAAGCCCTGTCGCACCCGCGCGTCATCGGGCTCGCGCTCGTCTATTTCGGCATCGTCACCGGCCTCTACGGCTTCGGCTTCTGGGCGCCGCAGATCGTCAAGGCTTTCGGCCTCACCATCGCGCAGACCGGCTGGGTTGTCGCCATTCCCTTCGTCGCCGGCGCGGCGGTCATGGTGCCCTGGACGCATCATTCCGACGCCACGCGCGAACGGACCTGGCATGTCGCCCTGCCGGCTTTCCTCGGCGGCCTCGGCCTGATCGTCGGCTCCTACCTGTCCTCGCCGCTGTTGGCCATGATCGCGCTGACGCTCGGCTCGGTCGGCACGTTCGCCGCGCTGCCGACATTCTGGACCCTGCCGACGGCGCTGCTCACCGGCACGGCGGCGGCGGGCGGCATCGCGCTCATCAACGCCATCGGCAATGTCGGCGGCTTCGTCGGCCCCTATCTCGTCGGCTGGATCAAGGACAATGCGCTCGCCATGAAGATCGTCGCCGACCAGGCCGGCGCCAACGCCCTGTCGATCGCCGTCATCGGCGGCTTCATGATCGCGGCGGGCGCGCTGACGCTCGCGCTCGGCCACGATCCCGCGCTGGAAGAAGGCGCGCACGGGTAGCGAAGTAGTGAGTAGCGAAATAGCGAAATAGCGAATAGGGGATGGACCGCCGCCCTATTCGCTACTCACTACTCGCTATTCGCTCGCCATGCCCCCGCTCCTCCATCTCCAGAACATCGCGCTCACTCTCGGCGGCGCGCCGCTGCTCGCTGGGGCGGAGCTTGCGGTCGAGCCCGGCGACCGGCTCTGTCTCGTCGGGCGCAACGGCTCGGGCAAGTCGACGCTGCTGAAGATCGCCGCCGGCCTGCTGGAATCGGACGGCGGCACGCGTTTCTTCCAGCCCGGCGCGACCATCCGCTACCTGCCGCAGGAGCCCGATTTCGAAGGGTTCGCCACCACGCTCGCCTATGCGGAAGCGGGCCTCGGCCCGACTGACGATCCGCACCGCGCCCGCTATCTGCTGGAGCGTCTCGGCCTGACCGGAGAGGAGGACACTGCCAAGCTCTCGGGCGGCGAGGCGCGCCGCGCCGCGCTCGCCCGCACGCTCGCGCCGGATCCCGACATCCTGCTGCTCGACGAGCCGACGAACCATCTCGACCTGCCCGCCATCGAATGGCTGGAGGAGGAACTGGCCGCCGTGCGCGGCGCGCTGGTGCTCATCAGCCACGACCGCCGCTTCCTGCAGGACCTCACGCGCTCCACCGTCTGGCTGGATCGCGGCGCCACGCGCCGGCTCGACCGCGGCTTCGGCGATTTCGAGGCCTGGCGCGACAAGGTTCTGGACGAGGAAGAGGCGGCAGCCCACAAGCTCGACCGCAAGATCGTCGCGGAAGAGCATTGGGTGCGTTACGGCGTCTCGGGCCGGCGCAAGCGCAACATGCGCCGCATGGCCGAGCTCGGCGAATTGCGCCGCGCCAAGCGCGAGGCGCGCCGCGCCGAAGGCGTCGTGCAATTGCAGGTGAGCGAGGCGCAGCTCTCGGGCAAGCTCGTGATCGACGCCGAAGGCCTGTCGAAAAATTTCGGCGACCGGCCGATCGTCAGGAACCTGTCGCTGCGCGTGCTGCGCGGCGATCGCCTCGGCCTCGTCGGCGCCAATGGCGCGGGGAAGACGACGCTGGTCAACCTGCTGACCGGCAAGCTCGACGCCGACGCGGGAAGCGTGCGCCTCGGCGCAAATGTCGAGATGGCTGCGCTCGACCAGTCCCGCGCCGCGCTCGATCCGGCCGACACGGTCGCCAATTTCCTCACCGGCGGCGGCGGCGACTGGATCGAAGTCGCGGGCAGGAAGAAGCACATCGTCGGCTACATGCAGGATTTCCTGTTCAGGCCGGAGCAGGCGCGCACGCCCGTCTCGCGCCTGTCGGGCGGCGAACGCGCCCGCCTCATGCTGGCCCGCGCGCTGGCTCTGCCCTCGAATTTCCTCGTGCTGGACGAACCGACCAACGATCTCGATCTCGAAACCCTCGATCTCGTCGAGGAAATGCTCGCTGATTATCCCGGCACCGTGCTGGTCGTCAGCCACGACCGCGATTTTCTCGATCGCGTCGCGACCTCGGTGCTCGTGGCGGAAGGCGAGGGAAACTGGATCGAATATGCGGGCGGCTATTCCGACATGGTCGCCCAGCGCGGCGCGGGAATCGGCGCGCGCGCGGCGGACAGGCCCAGGGCCGAGGCAAAGCCGAAAGGCGAGCCGAAGACGCGCGCCGACGCGAAGCAGAAGCGCAAGCTGAGTTTCAACGAGAAGCACGCGCTGGAGAACCTGCCCGCCGAAATGGACCGGCTCCGCCTGTTGCGCGACAGGGCGCAGGGCGTTCTCGCCGATCCCGACCTGTTCTCCCGCGAGCCGAGGAAATTCGAACAGGCCTCCGCTGCGCTGACGAAAATCGACGCGGACCTGGCGGCGGCCGAAGACCGCTGGCTCGAGCTTGAAATGCTGCGCGAGGAACTGGAGGGCTGAGGGCGCGCGCCTATTCGCGCGCCTCGAAATCCTCGCAGGACCGGTCGAAGGCGGACAGCGCGTCCGCCAGATAGTCCGGCAGCAGCGGCATGCCGAGCAGATAGGCGGCGGTCTTGCCTTCGCGGCGTTCCGCCGCCTCGCGCACCGCCGCGCGCCACGCGCCCGCCTCGAAATCCCCGCGCCCGATCCAGGCGAGCGCGACCAGCGCGTCCTGCTCGTCGGCGTCGAGCGCCTCGATGAATTGCGCCAGTTCGCGGCGCGTCGGCCTGTCGGCGGCGCTCGTCAGCGCCACGGCCTCGCGGTCGTCTGCGGGGTTGGAGGCGTCCGGCGGCACGCCCTCGTCCTGCGCCGCGAGCTGACGGCTTCTGACCACGACAAAGCAGACTTTGTCGACGGCGATTTCCGGCATGTCGGGTTCGTTTTCGCGCTTCACGGCTGTTTCCTCGTCCTGCGCCGCGGGAGGCGGCCGTCGGCTGATGCAGGCCGACAACGCTTCAGGCCCGATTGGAGTTCAACGCGATTTCGCCCTTGTTCGCGCCCCGTTCGCGTCCTAGGGCTACGCCCGGGAAAGCGGAGCTGGCGGGTTGTCCGAACAGGCCGATACGCGGCCGGCGAGTAGTTTAGCCATCCTTCGCCGGCTCTTGATGGACCACGGCCGGCGCTACGGCGTCGCCTATCTGGCCGCGCTCGCCTTCATGTGCGCGGGCTCGGCGGCGACCGCCCTCGTCGCCTATCTGCTCAAGCCCGTCCTCAACCAGATGGTCGAGCCGGAAGGGCTGCGGGCGATGCGCGTTCTCGCCTTTGCGGTCGCGGGCCTGTTCGCGGTGCGCGGCCTTGCCTCCTATTTCTCCCAGGTCCTGCTGGCGCGCACGGGCGCGCGCATCGTCGCCGGCCTGCAGATGCGCCTGTTCGACCGTCTGCTCGATCAGGACGTCGCCTTCCTGCGCGATACGCATTCCTCCGACATGCTGGCGCGCGTCACCATTGCCGCATCGGGCGTGCGCGACACGTTGCAGGTGATGACGACGTCGGTCGGGCGGGATGCGGCGACGCTGTTCTGTCTCGTCCTCGTCATGTTCGTGCAGGACACGGCGCTTGCCCTCATCGCGGTCGCCGCCATGCCGCTCGCGGGCTTCGGCCTCTCCCGCCTCGTCTCGACCGTGCGAAAGCTGTCGCGCCGCTCGTTCGACGGCTCGGCGCGGGTGATGCAGACCCTGCAGGAGACGCTTCAGGGTATCGGCGTCGTCAAGGCCTTCAATCTCGAAAACGAAATGCGCGCGCGCATGGGCGCCTCGATCGACGAGGTGGCGCGCGCCGCCGACCGCGCAGCCGTGCGCATGGCGCTGGCGAGTCCGATCGCCGATTTCATCGCCGGCGCCGCCATCGCCGTGATCCTGTTCTACGGCGCCTGGCGCGTGACGGTGGCGAGCGCGGACGCGGGCGCCTTCTTCTCCTTCGTCGTCGCCATGCTGATGGCCTACGAGCCCGGCAAGCGCCTCGCGCGCGTGCATCTGGAAATGCAGGCGGGTCTCGATCAGGCGCGCATGATCTACGACATTCTGGATACGCCTGCGAGCGAGGCGCCGCGCTCCGGCCAGCCCGCGCTTCGTGTGAGCGCGGGCCGCATCGAATATATGGACGTCGCCTTTTCATATCGGCCGGGCGAACCGGCGCTCGACGATCTCAGCCTGGCCTTCGAGCCCGGCCAGACGACCGCGCTTGTCGGCGTCTCCGGCGCCGGCAAGTCCACCATTGTCGCCTTGCTGCTGCGCTTCTACAAGCCGCAGGCCGGCGCGATCTTCATCGACGCGCAGGACATCGCCGGCGTTGAATTGCGCTCATTGCGCGAAAACATCGCCTACGTGCCGCAGGACGTGTTCCTGTTTCGCGGCACGATCCGCGACAATATCGCCCTCGGCCGCAGCGGCGCGACGCGGGAGGACATCGAACTCGCTGCGCGCCGCGCCAATGCGGAAGAATTCATCCGCGATTTCCGCGACGGCTATGATACCGACGTGGGCGAACTCGGCCAGAATCTCTCCGGCGGCCAGAAACAGCGCGTCGCCATCGCCCGCGCCATGCTGAAGAACGCGCCGATCCTCGTGCTCGACGAACCGACCGCCGCGCTCGATTCGGAGAGCGAGCGCGAGGTTCGCAAGGCGCTCAACGAATTGCGCGCCGGCCGCACGACCATCGTCATCGCGCATCGCCTGCAGACGATATTGTCGGCGGACGTCATCTGCGTGATCGATGAAGGGCGGCTGGTCGCGCGCGGCGCGCATGCCGCGCTTCTGGCGCGCGAGCCGGCGTATCGCGCGCTGGTCGAGGCGCAGTTCGCGGACGAGGCCCCGCCCGCAATCCCCGCCATCGCGCGCGAAGAGACGCAACCCGGAGCGGGGCCATAGCTCCGGATCGCTCGTCGCAATGACAATTGACGACCATTTCCCCGCGAGCGTTCGTCAGCGCAGCGCGACCGCCTGCGCGACGACGACCGGCGCGCCGGCCCTGTCGTAGAGGACCAGCGCCGGTCCGGCGATTCCGTAGGCGTGCGTGGCCGCCAGCGCCCGCGTCAGCGCTTGTTCGCGCGCGGCGAGCGGCGGCGGACAGGCCATCATCGTGGAAGCCCCCGGCCTGATCGTGATGTACGGGGACCGGCCTTTCGCCGCGTAGCCGCCGGCCAGGCGATTGCAGCCGGCTGTGGCGGCATATCGCCCGTCGCCGCGAAACACGATGTTCGGCTCGCGCGTCTTGCCGTCGGCCTGCGCCGCGGCGCCGTCGATCGAGACGATCCTCCAGTGCGTTTCCTTCAATGCCGCGTTCGCCTTGTTGCGTTCGCAGGTTTCGCCTGGCCATGCGGCGACGAACCGGTTGACCGTCAGTGTCCGGCGCGGCGCGCCCTCTAGGCCGGCCCGCGTCGCCATCGCGCCTTCGACGGTCACGAACAGCGGCGCGCCGGGCGCGGACCGATACGCGCGGTAGGCGGCCTCCAGTTCCCGGTATGCGCCATCCGTCGCGACGGGAGCGCGCTGCCCGCTGCGGCAGAATTCGAATGTCGCCGCATCGGCCATGTAACGGAATTCCCCGCTGGTCAGCATCGTCGGCGCGCGCGGCGCGCCGGGCCCCTCCGCGCGGCCGGCGCGGCGCAGCAGAAGTTCGACCTGCGTCGCGCCGCCCTGCGTGATCACCGGCGTTATACGATCGGTTGTGAACCACAATTTGCCGTCGACCGTGATCGTCGCGCGCAGGCTGTAGCGCGCGGCCGGATTCATGGATTTCACGTTGTAGGGGATCTCGAACTTGATCGGCGGCTGGATCGGCCCGTCGACCGCGGTCTGCGCGAAGACCGGCGCGGCGGCGTCGGCGCGGCTCGTATCGAGGATGACCGCCTCGAACCGCGCGTTCGGCGGCAGCGCGATCCGTTCGCGGTAGACGGCGACGCCCGCGACCTTCGCCTCCTGCGCGCCCGCATTGCCCGCCAGGACCAGGGCCGCGCCGAGCGCCGCCGCAAATATTCCGCGCTTCATGCCCTCGTCTCCGCTGAAGAGCCGGAAAGGTAGCACGAGCTTTGCGGCGGGCGCAGGATCAAACCGCCTTCTTCTGCGCCTCGATCCGGAACGGATGCGCCGGATAGACGCCGAGAATGCGCACTTCCTTGGAGAAGAACTCGAGCTCTTCGAGCGCGAGCTTCAGCGGCCGGTCGTCGGGATGGCCGTCGACGTCGGCCAGGAATTGCGTCGCCGTGAACTCGCCCTCCAGCATGTAGCTTTCAAGCTTGGTCATGTTCACGCCGTTGGTGGCGAAGCCGCCGAGCGCCTTGTAGAGTGCGGCCGGCACGTTGCGCACGCGGAACACGAACGAGGTCACGGTCGCCCCGTTCTGCGGGGCGCACCAGTCGGGCTGCCGCGACAGGATGACGAAGCGCGTCGTGTTGTGCGCGGCGTCCTCGACGTCCTCGGCGAGGATTTCGAGATCGTAGATCGCGGCCGCCATCTTCGGCGCGAGCGCCGCGCGCTTCGGGTTCCGCCATTCGGCCACCTGCCGCGCCGCGCCTGCGGTATCGCCGAACACATGCGCCTTCAGCCCGTATTGCCGGATGATCTTGCGGCACTGGCCGAGCGCGTGGATGTGGCTGTAGACGTCGGTCAGCCCGTCGATCGGCGCGCCCTTGGGGGCCATCAGCTGGAAATGGATCGGCAGGAAATATTCGCCGACGATATGCAGCCCCGAGATCGGCAGGAACTGATGGATGTCGGCGACTCGGCCGGCGAGCGAATTCTCGATCGGGATCATGCCGAGCGTCGCCGTGCCGTCGGAAATGGCGGCGAGCGCATCCTCGAAGGTCGCGCACGGGAGCGGCTCCATCTCCGGAAACACGTCGGCGCAGGCGATATGCGAATTGGCGCCGGGCTCTCCCTGGTAGGCGATTTTCAGTCTGGTCATTCCGTCGAGCCTTCTCCGGCGAAGATCGCGCGCACCCGCGCGAGGTCGGCGGGCGTGTCTACACCGCGAGCGGCCCTGTCGACCAGAGCGAGGTCGATCCGCATGCCGGCTTCCAGCGCGCGCAATTGTTCGAGCCGTTCCCGCCGCTCGAGCGGCGAGGGCGGCAGCGCGACGAAACGGGCGAGCGCCGCGCGGCGATAGGCGTAGAGCCCGATATGGCGAATGGCCGCGCCCTCGCCCCAGGGGATCGGCGCGCGCGAAAAATACAGGGCGCGCAGCTGCCCGGGCGCGATTCCGGCGCCGGCGACCTTCACCGCATTCGGGTCGTCGCGATCGGCGTCCGCCGCCTCGACGCCGAGCGTGCCAATGTCGACGGCCGGATCGCCCATCAGCGCGACGGCCGCCCGGATGGCGGCGGGTTCGACAAGCGGTTCGTCGCCCTGAACGTTCACCACCAGATCATGCCGGCCCTCGGGATCGATCGCGGCGACGGCCTCGGCGATCCGGTCCGAGCCGGAGGCGTGGGAGGCGTCGGTCATGACGGCTCGTCCGCCGACGGCCGCCACCGCCGTCGCGATCTCGGGCGAATCCGTGGCGACGACGACGGGCCCGACCGCCGCCGCGCTCGCCCGTTCCCATACGCGCACGATCATCGGTCGGCCGGCGATGTCGGCGAGCGCTTTGGCAGGCAGCCGGTGCGAGGCGAGCCGTGCGGGAATGACGACGATCGGATGCGACATGTGGACAGTGGAATATCGAAGAAAGCGGCAGGTTATAGGCTGTTGCCAAGGCGCGGGCAAAACGGGTAATCAGCAAGCGCATCGCCGTGGACAAGCGGCGGGGGACACAGCGTCTGTCAGCGCCACGGATCGGAGCGCCGCTAATATGAACATGGAAATCAACAAGATGGCCGGCGCCCTGCTGGGCTCGCTTCTGGGCGTGATGGGGCTCGGAATGTTCTCGAACGTGCTCTACGCGCCCGACGCGATGAAGAAGCCCGGCTACGACCTGCCGGCCGGCGAGGCCGCCGCCAAGGCCGATACGGCCAAGGCCGCCGCCTCCGAGCCCTTCCCGGTTCTACTCGCCAAGGCCGACGCCAAGAAGGGCGAGGCGCTCGCCAAGCCCTGCGCGGCCTGCCACGATTTCACCAAGCCCGGCGTCGCCAAGGTCGGCCCGCCGCTCTACGGCGTCGTCAACCGCGCCAAGGGCCATGTCGCAGGCTTCGCCTATTCCGACGCGCTGAAGGCCAAGGGCGGCGACTGGAGCTACGACGAACTCAACAAGTTCATCGCCGATCCCAAGAAGGACATTCCCGGCACCAAGATGGCCTTCGCTGGCGAGAAGGACGACGGCAAGCGCGCCGACATCGTCGCCTATCTGCGTTCGCTCTCCGACAGCCCGGCGCCGCTGCCGAAGTAAGCCTCCGCCCGAGCGGTCCATGCCTTCGAGAGCCGGGTTCGCCCGGCTCTCTGCATTTCAGGGGTTCGGCGGGGGTGGCCTGCCCCGGAAAAACCTACATAATCGCCGAATCATCGCGACATCGCCCCGGGAATCCGACAAGTTTCCGGGCGAGTGGGTCCGACCGCGAGGCACGATTGGGTTTTTTCACTGGATCGACGGAGCCGCTCACGCGCCGGAGTGTCGTCGCCGGGCTGAGCGCGAGCGCTCTCGCCGGCCACGCGCGCGCGGCGGCGCCCGGCCAGAGCGGCGCGCCGGCCGGGTGGAGCGTCGCGCACGGCATGTCGGTCTTCGGCGAGCTCGGCGAAAAGGCCGATTTCAAATCCTTCGCCTATGTTCGCCCCGACGCGCCCAAGGGCGGGATGGTCTCGCAGGAGAGCTACGGCCCCTTCAATTCGCTCAATCCCTTCATCCTCGCCGGCGACGCGCCCGAAGGCATCGAGATCGTCTACGACAGCCTGCTGACGGGAAGCCTCGACGAACGCGACGCGCTCTATCCGCTCGTCGCGAAATCCGTCGCGACCTCGCCCGACAAGCGCAGCATCCGTTTCGAGCTGCGTCCCGAGGCGCGGTTTCACGACGGTTCGCCGTTGACGTCGAAGGACGTCGTCTTCTCGCTGCAGACGCTGAAGGAGAAAGGCCGCCCGACCATCCGCCAGGCGCTGCGCGATCTTGAGAGCGCCACGGCGGACGGCGATTACGCCGTCGTCGTCAGGCTCGGCGAGAACGCGAGCCGCGACCTCAAGCTGATCGTCGCGCGACAGCCGATCTTCCCGGCGGCCTACTACGCCACGCGCCGTTTCGAGGAGCCGACGCTCGATCCGCCGCTCGCGTCGGGCCCTTACAAGGTCGGCAAGTTCGAGGCCGGCCGCTTCATTTCGTTCGACCGCGTGCCAACCTACTGGGGCCGCGACCTGCCCGTGAATGTCGGCCAGAACAATTTCGACGTCGTGCGCTTCGAATATTTCAACGATCGCCCCGTCGCCTTCGAGGCGTTCAAGGCCGGCGCCTTCACGGTGCATGAGGAATTCACCTCGGCGACCTGGGCGACGGGCTACGACTTTCCCGCCTTCCGCGAGAAGCGGGTGGTGCGCGGCGAAATTCCGGACGCCAATATTTCCGGCATCCAGGGCTGGTTCTACAATACCCGCCGGCCGGCGATGAAGGACCCGCGCGTGCGCGAGGCGATGGGCTACGCCTTCGATTTCGCCTGGACCAACAAGAACCTGATGTACGGCGCCTACACGCGCACGGAATCCTATTTCGAGAATTCCGACATGAAGGCGAAGGGCCCGCCGGGCCCGCGCGAACTGGCGCTGCTCGAGCCCTTCCGCGGCAAGGTCGCGGACGAAGTGTTCGGCGATCCCTTCGTTCCGCCGCTCACCGACGGCTCCGGCCAGGATCGTGCGCTCCTGAAGCGCGCCAGCGATCTTCTGGCGGCGGCCGGCTGCAAGCGCAGCGGCATGAATCTCATGCTGCCGGACGGCAAGCCGTTCGAGATCGAGTTCCTCGACTTTTCCTCCGCGCTCGAGCGTCACACGCAGCCCTTCATCAAGAACCTCAAGCTGCTCGGCATCGACGCGCGAATGCGCATCGTCGACGCCGCGCAATATCAGCGCAGGCTCGAGGATTTCGATTTCGACGTCATCACGCGCCGCCTGTCGATGGCCTATTCGCCGGGCGAGGAATTGCGCGCGCTGTTCGGATCCGAAGCCGCCGGCACGCGCGGCTCGCGCAACCTGACCGGCGTCGCCGATCCCGTCGTCGACGCGCTGATCTCCCGGGCCCTGCTTGCCCAGACGCGCGAAGAGCTGGTCGCCATCTGCCGCGCGCTCGACCGCGTGCTGCGCGCCGGTCGATACTGGACGCCGCACTGGTACAAGCCGACCCACTGGATCGCGCATTGGGACGTGTTCGGCAGGCCCGAGCGGTCGCCGAAATTCAGCCCGGGCATCGTCTCCACCTGGTGGTGGGACGAAGAGCGCGCGAAGAAGATCGCTTTCGTCGGGCAGCGTTGATGGCGGCCTATATCGCGCGACGGCTCCTTCTCATGATCCCGACCTTGTTCGGGATCATGCTGATCTCCTTCGTCGTCGTGCAATTCGCGCCGGGCGGCCCGGTGGAACGCATCATCGCGCAATTGCAGGGCCAGGACGCCGGGGCCACCTCGCGTTTCGGCGGGGGCGGCGGCGATCTCGGCGCCTCGGGCGGCGCGAGCCAGAGCCCGAGCGGCGACATGTCGAAATATCGGGGCGCGCAGGGCCTCGATCCCAAATTCATCAAGGAGCTGGAAAAGCAGTTCGGTTTCGACAAGCCGGCCTGGGAACGCTTCCTGATCATGCTGAAGAACTACGCGACCTTCGACTTCGGCCGCTCCTACTTCCGCGATACGCCCGTTCTCACGCTCATCGGACAGAAACTGCCCGTGTCGATCACGCTCGGCGTGTGGATGACGCTGCTCTCCTATTCCATCTCGATTCCGCTCGGCATCGCCAAGGCCGTGCGCGACGGCTCGCGCTTCGACGTCTGGACCTCGGCAGTCGTCATCGTCGGCTACGCAATCCCGAGCTTCCTGTTCGCCATCCTTCTCGTCGTGCTCTTCGCCGGCGGCTCGTTTCCATACATTGGCCAGCTATTCCCGCTACGCGGCCTGACGTCCGAGAATTTCGCCGACCTCTCCCTCTTCGCCAAGGTGAAGGATTATCTCTGGCACATCGCGCTGCCGATCACGGCGATGGCGCTCGGCTCCTTTGCCACCTCGACATTCCTCACCAAGAATTCCTTCCTCGACGAGATCAAGAAGCAATATGTGCAGACCGCGCGCATGAAGGGCCTGAGCGAGCGTCAGGTGCTCTACGGGCATGTGTTCCGCAACGCCATGCTGATCGTCGTCTCCGGCTTTCCCGGCGCCTTCGTCCACGCCTTCTTCACAGGCGCGCTCCTGATCGAGACCATCTTCTCGCTCGACGGCCTCGGACTGCTCTCCTTCGAATCCATCGTCAATCGCGACTATCCTGTCGTCTTCGCCAATCTCTACATTTTCGCGCTGCTCGGGCTGGTCGTGAATCTCCTGTCCGACCTCACCTACATGTGGATCGATCCGCGTATCGATTTCGAGACGCGGGAGGTCTGATTGAACGACCACGCGGTTCTCGAAGCTGCATCCGGCGCGCCGCTCGCGCCGCCCCTCGAACATCGCGGCTGGCTGCGGCTGACGCCGGTCAATCGCCGCCGGCTCGACAATTTCCGCCGCAACAAGCGCGGCTACGTCTCGTTCTGGGTATTCCTGGCGCTGTTCACTGTCTCGCTGTTTGCAGAATTCATCGCCAACGACAAGCCGATCGTCGTCTCCTACAAGGGCGAGCTGCTTTCTCCCGTGCTTGTCGATTACCCGGAAGAAAAATTCGGGGGCTTCCTCGCCATGACCGATTATCGCGATCCCTTCATCCAGAAGGAGATCGAGGCGCATGGCTGGGCGATCTGGCCGCCGATCCGCTATTCCTACTCGACCCACAATCTCGACCTGCCGTCGCCAGCGCCATCTGCTCCGACATGGGCGCTGTCCAAGGAAATTTGCGACAAGGCGGGCGCGCGCGCCGCCGGTCCCGACAGGCCGAACCGCGGATGCTCGGGCATCGAGTGGAACTGGCTCGGTACCGATGACCAGGGCCGCGACGTCGTCGCGCGCCTGCTTTACGGCTTTCGGATTTCCATCCTGTTCGGCCTGACGCTCGCCATCGTCTCCTCGATCATCGGCGTCACCGCCGGCGCCATACAGGGCTATTTCGGCGGCCTCACCGATCTCGTGTTTCAGCGTTTCATCGAGATCTGGTCGTCGCTGCCGCACCTTTATCTGCTGATCATCGTGTCCTCGATCATCACGCCGAGCTTTTTCGTCCTGCTGTTCATCCTGCTGATGTTTTCCTGGGTGTCGCTCGTGCATGTCGTGCGCGCCGAATTCCTGCGCGCGCGGAACTTCGAATACGTGAACGCGGCCCGCGCGCTCGGCCTCTCCAACGCCAGGATCATGGTCAAGCACGTCCTGCCCAACGCCATGGTGGCGACGCTGACCTTCCTCCCCTTCGTGCTGAATTCCTCGATCACCACGCTCACCTCGCTGGACTTCCTCGGCTTCGGCCTGCCGCCCGGCTCCCCTTCGCTCGGCGAATTGCTGCTGCAGGGCAAGTCGAACCTAAACGCGCCCTGGCTCGGCATCACCGGCTTCGTCGTCATCGCCTTCATGCTCTCGCTGCTCGTCTTCATCGGCGAGGCGGTGCGCGACGCCTTCGATCCGCGAAAGGCGTTCAGATGAGCGGCGCGCCTCTTCTCGACGTCCGCGACCTCTCCATCGCCTTCGGCTCTGGCGACAAGGAAACGCTCGTCGTCGACCGCGTGTCCTTCAAGCTCGAGGCCGGCCGCACGCTGGCGCTCGTCGGCGAATCCGGCTCGGGCAAGTCGATCACGGCGCTTTCCATCGTCCGCCTTCTCGCGCCGACCGCGCGCCACCCGTCCGGCGAAATCGTCTTCGACGGCGACGACCTGTTGCGCGCCTCCGAAGAACACATGCGCGAGGTGCGCGGCGCGGAAATCTCCATGGTCTTCCAGGAGCCGATGACTTCGCTCAATCCGCTCCACACGATCGAGAAGCAGGTCGCGGAAATCCTCACGCAGCACGGCGCGGTTGCGAAGGAAGACCTGCGCGCGCATGTGATCGAGGATCTCAAGGAAGTCGGCATCCGCGATCCCGAGGGGCGGCTCGGCGCCTATCCGCACCAGCTCTCTGGCGGCCAGCGCCAGCGCGTCATGATCGCCATGGCGCTCGCCAATTGCCCGAAGCTGTTCATCGCCGACGAGCCGACGACGGCGCTCGACGTCACCGTGCAGGCGCAGATCCTGAGCCTGCTGCGCGACCTCCAGCATCGCCGCAACATGGCCATGCTGTTCATCACCCACGACCTCGGCATCGTCCGCAAGATCGCCGACGACGTCTGCGTCATGCAGAAGGGCCGCATCGTCGAGGCCGGCCCCGTCGCCGAAATTTTTCGCGCGCCGCAGCATCCGTATACGCAGGCCCTGCTCGCCGCCGAACCCAAGGGCGCGCCGCCGCGCGCCGATCTTGCGGCGAAGAAGCTGATCGAGGCGAAGGACCTGCGCGTGTGGTTTCCCATCCGCGCGGGCTTCATGCGCAAGACGGTCGGGCACATCAAGGCGGTCGACGGCGTCACCTGCGAAGTGCGCGAAGGCCAGACGCTCGGCGTCGTCGGCGAATCCGGCTCCGGCAAGACGACGCTCGGATTAGCCATGCTGCGCCTCATCCGTTCGGACGGGCCGATCGTCTTCCTCGGCAAGCGCATCGACGGCTTCAAGGCCAAGGAAATGCGGCCGCTGCGCCGCGACATGCAGATCGTCTTCCAGGACCCCTACGGCTCGCTCTCGCCGCGCCTGTCGGTGGCGGAAATCGTCGAGGAAGGCCTGACCGTCCAGAAGAGCGATCTCAGCTATCGCGAGCGCCGCGAGATCGTCGCGCGCGCGCTCGCCGACACCGGGCTCGATCCCGCCGCGATGGATCGCTATCCGCACGAATTCTCCGGCGGCCAGCGCCAGCGCATCGCCATTGCGCGCGCCATCGCGCTCGAGCCGAAATTCGTTCTGCTCGACGAGCCGACATCGGCGCTCGACATGTCCGTGCAGGCGCAGATCGTCGACCTGCTGCGCGACCTGCAGCGCCGGCGCGGCCTCGCCTACATGTTCATCAGCCACGATCTCAAGGTGGTGAAGGCGCTGGCGACCGATCTCATCGTCATGCGTCACGGCCAGGTGGTGGAGCAGGGGCCCGCCGCCGAAATCTTCGCCGCCCCCAAGTCGGACTATACGCAGAAGCTTTTCGCCGCAGCCTTCCGCATCGAAACCGTCGGCGCGGATCAGGCGGTCGCAAAGTAATGGCGCGCGCCATTCTGCTCGTGCTGGATTCGCTGGGCTGCGGCGGCGCGCCCGACGCCGCCGATTTCGGCGACGCAGGCGCCGATACGATCGGACATGTCGCGCAGGCCTGCGCGCGCGGCGCGGCCGATGGCGACGGGCTTCGCAAGGGTCCGCTGCAAGTTCCCCATCTCGACGCGCTCGGCCTGGGCTGCGCCTGCGAGACGTCGACGGGCGTCCTGCCGCCGGGGCTCTCGCGCCATGCCGCGCACCACGCCATTCACGGCTGCGCTCAGGAAACCTCGTTCGGCAAGGACACGCCCTCCGGCCATTGGGAGATGGCCGGCGCGCCGCTGCCGTGGCGCCTCGGCTATTTTCCCGACACGCGGCCCTGCTTTCCGCCGGAACTCGTGAGTGAACTCGTCGCGGCTGCGAAGCTGCCGGGCATTCTCGGCGACCGCCATGCGCCGGGCATCGCGCTCATCGAGGAACTCGGCGAAGAGCATCTGGAGAGCGGCAAACCCATCGTCTATACGTCGGTCGACTCCGTGCTGCAGATCGCCGCGCATGAAGAAGCCTTCGGGCTCGAGCGGCTCTACGAGGTCTGCCGCGTCGCGCGAAAGATCGCGGACCGCTGGAACGTCGGCCGCGTCATCGCCCGGCCGTTCGTCGGCACGAGCCGCGCGAATTTTGCGCGCACGCCGAACCGCAAGGATTTCGCCATTCCGCCGCCGCCGGGCAATCTGCTCGACCGCGCGGACGAAGCCGGCCGCGCCGTGCTGTCGCTCGGCAAGATCGGCGACATTTTCCGCCATCGCGCCACCGGCCGCGAGATCAAGGGGCGCGACAACGATGCGCTGATCGATGCGCTGATCGCGGAATGGCCCGCCATGCCGGACGGCGGGCTGGCGCTGGTCAATCTTGTCGACTTCGACACCGACCACGGCCACCGCCGCGACGTCGCGGGCTATGCAACGGCGCTCGAAGCCTTCGACGCGCGCCTGCCCTCCATTCTCGCCACGTTGCGCGAAAACGACATGCTGCTGATCTCCGCTGACCACGGCAACGATCCCACCTGGCGCGGCACGGATCACACGCGCGAGAATGCGCCGATCGTCGGTCTGGTCCCGGGCCGCCGCGGCGCCGATGTCGGCTGCCGCAAGACATTCGCCGACATCGGCCAGACGATCGCGCGCCACCTGTGCCTGCGTCCCGTCGCGCAGGGGGAAGCTTTCGCCCTGCCGCCGGCGTGATCGGGTGCGCTCTACGCCGCGCGCCAGCGATTGCTGGCCGCCTTGCGAGCGCGCGCGATCTCGCGGAGCCGTCTCGCATGCGCGATGTCGCATTCCTTCTGCGCGCGTGCGATCAGCGCGGCGCCGTTCGCGCCCTGGACAGGGTGAATGGCGCTCCCCGCATCGTGCACGATCGGCGCGCCGCGCAGCGCTTCAAGGCGCATGTTGCGCATGGCGCGTTCGATCCGGCGCGCCGCGTCGAGCAGCGCCTGGCGTTCCTTCAGCAGCGCCACGCAGACCACGAAGCGGCCGCGTCCGGCCCGTTCGATCCGCTCGGAATCGCGCAGCGCGATCTGCAGCATGTTGACCACGAAATCCATTGCGGCCTCTGCTGCCGCAACGCCCTGCGCGCGCGCGAGTTCGCGGTAGGAATCGAGATTGTAGTAGATGACGCCGACCGTGCAGTCGTATTCGTGGCAGGCCTCGATCGCATCGTCGATGCGTTCGGCCAGCGGCTTCGCGCCGGCGTCGACCGCGAGCGGATTGCCGGCGAGCGTGCGCGGCGCCGGAGGGGCGTAGACGGTTTCGCCGGGGTCGACGCCGTCGCCGCTCGAGCGGATCAGCGCGATGAGCGCGACGACGAAGCCTGCCGCGCCGACGCCGCGCAGGAGCCGAACGATCAGTTCGTGCTCCGGATTGCTCGAAATCATCATCGGCAGCACGACGCCGAATCCGGCGAGCGCGCACCATATGAACCACGACTTGAGGTCGAACGCCCTCATGACTGTCCATTTTCCCCCGGGCCGGGCCTGCCGACTGGACGTTTGTCCGGCCGGCTCCATTGAACAGCGGGCTCGTAAACGCGCGGTTCACGACAAATGAAAGAATTTATTCGATAATGGGCTCTAACCTCGTCAAGCCCGCAGCGCTCTGTCGCGTCGTCCGACAGTCGCCCGGCGGTCATGCGCGTCCGCCACGGCCTGAACGGGAGTGTCGGACGAGGGAGGTTCGATTGACGAAGCCGAACAAGTCGGGCCACATCCGCCTGACCTCGCATCCCGAACCCGGGGCCGCCTCGCGCCGCGCCATCGTCTGGGGCGCGCGCGACCCGGCCGAGCGCGGTCCGGTCGTCGCCACCGTCACCCGGCCGTCCGATCGCAACGCCATCGGCGCGCACGGCGGCGCCTACGGCGTCTACCGCGCGCTCGCCGTCACCTCCGGCGCCATGAACCCGCTGGCGCGGCCGGACCTGACCAACACCCACCCGGCCGTGCGGATCGGCCCGCATCCGCAATGGTTCGATCCCGCGCGGATCGTCTCGCTCGACCCGTTCGGCCATGTCGCGCAGGAAGTCTTCGCCCGCGAAATCGCGGAAGGGCTGGACATACGCCCGACCATCGCCGTGACGCGCGCGAGAATCACGCTGCCGGAGATCGCCGACGCCATACGTGCGCGCCGTCTGGAGGCCGACGGCGACGTGCTGAAACCGACCGGCGACATTGCCGTGGTCAAGATCGCGCTCGAACCGGTCTGGCATCTGCCCGGCGTCGCCGCGCGCTTCGGCGTCGAGGAGACGGACCTGCGCCGCACCCTGTTCGAACAGACGGGCGGCATGTATCCGGAACTTGTCACGCGTCCGGACATGCACGTCTTCCTGCCGCCGATCGGCGGCGCGACGGCCTATGTGTTCGGCGATCCCGCGCGGCTCGGCGACCGCCGGTTCAGGCTCGCCTGCCGCGTGCACGACGAATGCAACGGCTCCGACGTGTTCGGGTCCGACATCTGCACCTGCCGGCCCTATCTCGCGCACGGCATCGAGGAATGCGTGCGCGAGGCGCAGCAGGGGGGCGCCGGTCTCATCGTCTACAATCGCAAGGAAGGCCGCGCGCTCGGCGAGGTCACGAAATTCCTCGTCTACAATGCCCGCAAGCGGCAGGAGGGCGGCGATACGGCGGCCAATTACTTCACGCGCACCGAATGCGTCGCCGGCGTGCAGGACGCGCGCTTTCAGGAATTGATGCCCGACGTGCTGCACTGGCTCGGCGTCGAACGGATCGACCGGCTGGTGTCGATGAGCAACATGAAATACGATTCGCTGGTGACGGCCGGCGTCGAGATCGGCGAGCGCGTGCCGATCCCCGAAGGCCTGGTCCCCTCCGACGCTTCGGTCGAAATGGAAGCCAAGAAGGCGGCCGGCTACTATGCGCCGGAGGGGGCGCCCAGCGCCGACGATCTGACCCGCACGAGCGGCCGGCCGCTGGAAAAATACTGATGCGCGAGGAGGAAGCCGCTCGCGCGCTCCTGTCGGCGCGCGCCGTGCGCGATCGCGCCCGGCGGATGCTGCGTCTCTGCGAAGAGGATCGTCTCGCGCACTGGCGCCTCGACCGGACGAGATTGCCCGAGATCGCCGATTTCACGCTTGCCGTGATGCGCGAGAACTATCCGTCTCTCGACATTCCCTTCCATGCGCGCTGGCGGCATTTTTCGGCTGGCGGGCGCGACCGCTGGAGCATGATCGCGCAACGCGCGAACTGGCGGGACGCGCGCGCGCGCGCGCGCACGGAATTCGACCTCGCCATCGTCAGCGTGCTGCTCGACGCCGGCGCCGGCGGGCGCTGGCGCTACCGCGAACAGGACGGGACGATCTCCGCGCGCTCCGAGGGGCTTGCGGTCGCCAGCCTCGACATGTTCGCGCGCGGCCTGTTCTCCGCCCGCAACGACGATCCGCTGCGCGCCGACGCCGGGAGGCTGGCGGCGATCACCGCGGCAGACCTAGCTGCCGGCTTTCAGATTCATTGCGACAATCCGCTCGTCGGGCTCTCCGGCCGTGTCGACCTGCTCAATCGTTTGGGCCGCGCCTGCCTCGCCGCGCCGGACGTTTTTGCGCGCCACGATCAAGCGCGGCCGGGCGGGTTGTTCGATCTGCTCGCCGCCCAAAGGCGTAAGGCCGACTCCATCCTTTCCGCCGTCCTCGCCCACCTCGGCCCGATCTGGCCCTCGCGCCTCGCGCTCGCGGGCGTCCCGCTCGGCGACGCCTGGCGTCATCCGCAGATCCGCGCCGACGACGCCACCGACGGCATCGTTCCTTTCCACAAGCTCTCGCAATGGCTCTCCTATTCGCTGATCGAGCCGCTGCAGCGCGCCGGCGTCGATGTCGTCGACATAGATGGCCTCACCGGCCTGCCGGAATATCGCAACGGCGGCCTATTCGTGGATTTCGGCGCGCTCGTCCCGAAGAACGCCGAGGACGCGCGCGCGCCGCAGGCGGTCGATTCCCTCTTCGTGGTCGAGTGGCGCGCGCTGACCGTCGCGCTGCTAGACGAGATCGCAAGCCTGATCCGCGCGCGCCTCGACATGGATGTCCGACAATTGCCGCTGGCCAAGGTTCTGGAAGGCGGCACATGGGCCGCCGGCCGCCGCATCGCCGCGCAGAAGCGCGCCGACGGCTCGCCGCCGCTCGATATCGTCAGCGACGGCACGGTGTTCTGATCGCCGTTGGGCCGTCATGCCCGCGAAATCGGGCATCCCGGAGCCGGGGCCGAACGGCCGGCGCTGGTCCCCGCTTTAGCGGGGACGACAATTTCCGATCCGCCCGCTAGCATTCCCGCAGGGAGATCGAATCGATGAACGGCGTGCATGTCATCGGCCACCCGCTCGTGCAGCACAAACTCACGCTGATGCGCGAGCAGTCGCGCTCGACCAAGGGCTTCCGCCAGTTGCTCAACGAGATCGGCATGCTGCTCGCCTACGAGGTCACGCGTGACCTGCCGCTGGAGGAGGTCGAGATCGAGACGCCGCTGACGAAGATGCGGGCGCCGATGCTCGCCGGCAAGAAGCTCGTCTTCGCGCCGATTCTTCGCGCGGGCGTCGGATTCCTCGACGGCATGCTGGAACTCGTACCGTCGGCGCGCGTCGCCCACATCGGCCTCTATCGCGATCCGCACACGCTGGTCGCCGTCGAATATTACTTCAAGGCGCCGCATGACATTGCCGATCGGCTGGTGATCGTGATGGACCCGATGCTGGCGACCGCCAATTCCGCCGCCGCCGCAATCGAGCGCGTGAAGGAGCGCGGCGCGAAGGACATACGCTTCGTCTGCCTGCTGGCTGCGCCCGAAGGAGTCGCGAAACTGCGCGGCGAGCACCCCGACGTCGAGATATGGACGGCGGCGATCGACAGCCATCTCAACGATCACGGCTATATCGTGCCGGGGCTGGGCGACGCCGGCGACCGCATGTACGGCACGAAGTAACGCGAAGGCGCAGGGAGCCGACCATGAGCAAGATCGAACATCTTCGCCCGCAGGGCCTGCAGAACAATCCCGCCTATTCGCATGTCGTCGTCGCCTCCGGCGCGCGCACGATCTACATTTCCGGACAGGTCGCGATGGATGAAAGCGGCGCGCTGGTCGGCGCGGGCGATCTGGCCAAGCAGACGACGCAGGTGATGCGCAATCTCGGCATTGCGCTTGAAGCCGCTGGCGCCGCTTTCGCCGATGTCGTGAAGATCACGACCTATGTCGTGGGCTATACGCCCGAATTGCGCCCCATCATCGGCGCGGCGCGTTCGCCGTTCTTTCCGGCGGGAAAGCCGCCGGCGAGCACGCTGGTCGGCGTCGATGCGCTGGCGGCGCCCGGCTGGCTGATCGAGATCGAGGCGATCGCGGTCGTCGGCTGACGCTGCACGGTCAGCGCGCGAAACGCCACAGCGCCAGCCCGGCGAGCAGCGCAGGCACGAGAAATACGATCAGCAGGATCGGAAATTCCTCGCGCACCGAATAGCCGGCCTTCGTCACGCCGACCCACATGTTCACGAGCGAGACGACGAGCCACGTCGGTACGAAAAGCTTGGCGGCGAGGCCATAGGCCGGCTCAGCGCCGCCCCACAATTTGCCGAACAGCAGAAACAGGCCGAGCAGTACGACGCCGCCGCCAATCACCATCGCCACATGCATGTCGTCCGCCCGCAAGAGATAGAGGATAGTGGAAGTCTAGCCGTTCGTTCGGGGATCGGAAGCCTCTGCCGTTTCGCGTCGCGCGAAAAATGCGAGGCGCCTCAAGCTGTACGGTAGCGCGCCGTAGACGTCTCAATCGCGGAACGCCGACGATGCCGCGGCGCCGCTCACCGGGAAGACCATGCGTTCGCGACCAATTGCATCCGACGCGCGTGTCAGAAGACCGTCAAGCTGAACAAGCGCGGCAGGGACGGTCAGATGATGCACGGCGTCGGCTTTGCTTCGAAGACGCCGGACCGCGCCGTCGCCGGGCCTCAATGCGCCCGGCGGATTCCTCGGCGAAGTCGGCCGCGCCGCCGGGCAGCGCGATCGGCGGCTCAGCCGATCGTGACTTCCACCTTGCCCAATGCGCCGAAATCCGCCACGGCGCGCTTGCCGTCGCCGGCGAACGGGACGGGCGGAATAGCCGTACCAGTCGTGATGAGATCTCCCGCCTTCAGCGCGCGGCCGAGCTTGCCCAGGGCGTTGGCGAGCCACGCGGTCGCGCCGAACGGCCCGCCGTCGACATTGGCGCCCTTGCCTTGCGCCTTCGTCTCGCCGTCGAGAGTGAAGGTCACGGTCGAGGCGTCAAGATCGAGGGCGGCGAAATCGCTGGTCATCGCTCCCTGGATCCAGCCGACGCAACCCGCGAAATCCGCGATGAGAGAATGCGCGCCATGCGGCGGCGCCATCGGAATGAAGCCGCCGACCATTTCGATCGCGCAGCCGACGCGCTTCGTCGCCGCGCGAACCGCGGCCGCGTCGATCGCGCCCTTCGCAGTGTCGAGATCGGCGCCGAGCTCCAGCACGAATTCGGCTTCATAGGCGCGGTAGAAACCGGGCGCAGCGGGCAGCTTCGCGGGCGAGGCGACGGTCATCTGCCGGTAGAGCCGGCCGAGGAACTGGTCGTCCAGCTT
Organism: Rhodoblastus sp.; assembly: GCA_039808645.1. Lineage (GTDB taxonomy): Bacteria > Pseudomonadota > Alphaproteobacteria > Rhizobiales > Beijerinckiaceae > JAJXWB01. Next base: position 24,691 of record JBDHTL010000008.1, read on the forward strand.
GAAATTGGCGCGCGCGCCCGCATTGGTCGCGCCGATCTTCCAGCCGATCGGCGCAAAGCCCCTCTCGGCGACCAGAATGCGCTCCGCCTCGAATTGAAGGCGATAGGCGCCGGGAAGATCGGCCGGCGGCGCCGGCAGGTCGGCTTTGCCTTGCGCCTCGCGCAGCGCGATCAATTTCCGGGCGTTGGTCTCGAGATCGGTCTGGCTCACGTTCGGTCCTCCGTCGATCGCTCATAAACCCGATTTCAGAACCGCGCGAGGTCTTGCCGGAGATGAAATTTGCATTAGAACAAAGCAGGAACATTTATCTGGAGCGGGACATGGCGAAGCTCTCGGTCGCCGAAAAGCTTTCAATCCTTGCGGACGCCGCCAAGTACGACGCCTCCTGCGCCTCCTCGGGCGGCAAGAAGCGGGATTCGCTCGGGGGCGCGGGCGTCGGCTCCGTCACGGGCTCGGGCATCTGCCACGCCTATGCGCCGGACGGCCGCTGCATCTCGCTGCTGAAAATCCTGATGACGAATTTCTGCATGTTCGACTGCGCCTATTGCGTCAATCGGCTGTCGTCGAACGTGCCGCGCGCCCGCTTCGCGGTGGAGGAGATCGTCGCGCTCACGCTCGATTTCTACAAGCGCAACTACATCGAGGGCCTGTTTCTGTCGTCCGGGATCATCGGTTCGCCCGATCACACGATGGAAACGCTGGCGCGCGTCGCGCGCACGTTGCGCGAGGAGCACGACTTTCGCGGCTACATTCATCTCAAGACCATTCCCGAAGCCGATCCCGCGCTGATCGCGGAAGCCGGCCGCCATGCGGATCGTCTCTCCATCAATGTCGAATTGCCGAGCGAGCCGAGTCTCGAAAAGCTCGCGCCGCCGCTCGATGGCGTCTGTGCGCCTGCGCATCGAGGAATCCCGCGACGCGCAGGCGAAGTTTCGCTCCGCGCCCGCCTTCGCGCCGGCCGGCCAGTCGACACAGATGATCGTCGGCGCGGACAAGTCGAGCGACGTCGACATCCTGACATCGAGCGCGACGCTTTATGCGAGCTATGGCCTGAAGCGCGTCTACTATTCGGCCTTCTCGCCCATCCCGGATTCGTCCGCCGCCCTGCCGAGCGCGGCGCCGCCGCTGGCGCGCGAGCATCGTCTGTACCAGGCCGACTGGCTGCTGCGCTTCTACGAGTTTTCGCTGGACGAAGTGGCTTCGAGCGCCGAGGGCGGCATGCTCGATCCGGCCATCGACCCCAAGCTCGCCTGGGCGCTCGCCCATCCCGAAACCTTTCCGCTCGACGTCAACCGGGCGCCGCGCGAAATGCTGCTGCGCGTTCCGGGCCTTGGCGTGCGCGCGGTCGATCGCATCGTCGCCGGGCGAAAACATGCCGCGATCCGGCTGGTCGATCTCGACCGCCTCACGCGATCGGCGCGCAAGGTGCGGCCTTTCGTCGTGACCTCGGACTGGCGTCCGGGCGGCGCGCTCGATCCCGCGTCGCTGAAGCCGCGCGAAAAGGCAAAGCAGCTCGATCTCTTCGCCGCATGAACATGCCCAGCCTTCCATTGCGCCGCGTCGCGCTCTCCGGCGCCGCCGAGGCGGACGAATGGTTCGGGTGCGCCGCGCGCCTCCTTGCCGAGGGCAGGGCGCCGCAGACGATCCTGTGGCGCGTGGCGGACGAGCCGGCGGCGACCGGCGATCTGTTCTGCGACGAGGAGGCGCCGTTGTCTCTCGCGCCGCGGGCGTCCACGGTCTCGCCGCCGCGCGCCTTCACGGAACTTGCCCGCCGCGCGCTGCTGCATGTCGACCGCGACCGCCACGATCTCTGCTACCGCCTGCTGTGGCGCCTGCGGGAAAATCCGCGTCTCATGTCGATGGCCAGCGATCCCGACGTCGCGCGCCTCGAAACGCTCGCGCGAAACGTGCGGCGCGACATGCACAAGATGACCGCCTTCGTCCGCTTCCGCCGCGTCGAAACGGGGAGGGGCGAGGAATTCATCGCCTGGTTCGAGCCCGACCATCATGTCGTCGCGGCGACCGCCCCTTTCTTCGTCAGGCGCTTCGCCTCCATGCGCTGGTCGATCCTCACGCCCCGCGCCTGCGCGCGCTGGGACGGCGCGCGGCTCTCGCTCGGCCCCGGCGCGGATCGTCGGAACGCTCCCTCGGGCGATGCGTTGGAGGACATGTGGCGCGCCTATTACGGCGCGATCTTCAATCCCGCGCGATTGAACCTGAAGGCGATGGCCAGAGATATGCCGCGCAAATACTGGCGCAACATGCCCGAAGCCGAACTGATCGCGCCGCTGGCCCGGCAGGCCGAGGCGCGCGCGAAAACCATGCTCGCCGCCGCGCCGAGCAGCCCGCGCCGCACCGCCTCCTACAGGGCCGCTGACAGCGCCGCCGCCCCGGCGGCGGCCGAGGCCGACGACCTGAAGGCGCTCGCCGCGTCCATCAGGACCTGCACGGCCTGCGATCTCTGCCGCTATGCGACGCAAGCGGTGCCCGGCGAAGGGCCCGCGAAGGCGCGGCTGATGTTCGTCGGCGAGCAACCGGGCGACGAGGAAGATCTCGCCGGCCGTCCCTTTGTCGGCCCGGCCGGCAAGGTCTTCGACGCCGCGCTGGAGCGGCTGGAGATCGAGCGCGAAAAGGTCTTCGTTTCCAACGCCGTCAAGCATTTCAAATTCGAGCCGCGCGGCAAGAAGCGGCTGCACAAGAAGCCCGGCGCGCACGAAATCGCCGCCTGCAACGCCTGGCTGATCCGCGAATTGCAGCTGGTGCGCCCGCGTCTCGTCGTGGCGCTCGGCGCGACGGCGGCGACTGCGCTGCTCGGCCGGGCGACGCCCCTGCGCGACATCAGGGGCCAGACGCTGGAATTGCCCGGCGGCGCAGCGATGCGGGCGACCGTCCATCCCTCCTACCTGCTGCGCCTGCCCGACCGCGACGCAAAAAAGGCGGAATGGAAGGTGTTTCTGGCCGATCTCGACGAGGCCCGGCGCATCGCCGGCCTGTGATCCCCTTGATCCGTATCGGTTGCGCATCCGCGCCGGCTGCGCCAGAAAGACCGTATGACAGCCCAAGATCTCCCCGCCTGGCTGCCGCTGTCGGTCCTCGTCTGGATTGTGCAGATGGTCGCCTACCACGGCTTCGGCCTCTGGTTCGAATGGCTCGACCGCACCGGCCGCCTCGCCGACTACAAGACGCGCCCCGTCGATTCATGGACCTACGCGCAGGTCCTGCCGCGCGTGCTCCTAAATCAGACGTTCATCCTGCTGCCCGCGATGTTCCTGGTGGAAACGGCCGGCCTCGCCTTCGTCGGCCCGGCGCATATCACGCCGCTGATGTTCGTCGTCGGCCTGATCGGCATGACCATCGGCCACGATCTCGTGCAATATGTCTCGCACGCCTGGATCCTGCATCGCCCGACGCTGATGCGCACGCTCGGCCATTCCGTGCATCATTCCACGACCGCGAGCCGGTCGATCAGCGCCTGCTTCATGAGCCCGGCCGATTTCCTCCTGGAGATCGCCGCGCCCTACCTCCTGCCGCTCATCGCCATCACCGCCATCGGGTCGGCGGGCTCCAGCATCGTCTTTCACGTTTTCGCGGTCACCGCGGGCGCCTTCGGCGGCGTCTACGAACATTCCGGCTATGATTTCAGCGTGAAACTGGCGAAGAGCGACAATCCGCTCGCCCGCTTCGTCGCCAGCCGAATTTCGAGCAAGGCCCACGCGGAGCATCACAGCCGCGGCAACGTCTCCTATTCCGACGGTTTCGGCTCGTCGAACATCTGCGACACGGTCTTCAAGACCCGCTGGGACCTTGTGACGCCGCGCGAGCGCAAGCGCCGCTCGGAGCAGCAGCAGGGGGCCTGACGGCCTCCCGAATCCTTATCCTGAGGAGCGCCTGAAAGGTGCGTCTCGAAGGATGGCCAAGCCCCTCCATGGCGACAATGCTTTGAGACGCCTGCTGCGCAGGCCCCTCAGCATGAAGGCGCGGGTGACGGCGCGCGCCCAATCCACAGATAATCCGGCCTTCCCCCGCGCGCCGCTTGCGTCTCTGCTCCGCTCTTGCCAGAGTCTGCGCCCGCTTTGCGGGAGTTTGCTGGTTCGCCGTCGGGATCGGAAGAATGAAAGTCACCTTGGAAAGAGCGGCCCTGTTGAAGTCGCTCGGGCACGTCCATCGCGTTGTGGAGCGCCGCACGACCATTCCGATCCTGTCCAACGTCCTTCTGCAGGCCGACGGCCGCAACCTGCGGCTGAAGGCGACCGATCTCGATCTGGAAGTGACGGAAACGGTGGCCGCCGATGTCGGCATGAAGGGCGGCACGACCTTGCCGGCGCACACGCTCTACGAGATCGTCCGCAAGCTGCCCGATGGCGCGCAGGTCTCGCTCGACGGGGCGAGCGACGGCGGGCAATTGCTGCTGAAGTCCGGCCGCTCGCGCTTTACCCTGCAGAGCCTGCCCGAAAGCGACTTTCCCGACATTTCCGCCGGCGAGATGACGCACAAGTTCACGCTCGCCGCCGGGGACCTGAAGAAGCTGATCGAGAAGACGCAATTCGCCATCTCCAACGAGGAGACGCGCTACTACCTCAACGGCATATTCATGCACACGACCGAGGTGGACGGCCATGCTATGCTGCGCGGCGTCGCGACCGACGGCCACCGCCTCGCGCGCGTCGAAATCCCGGCGCCCCAGGGCTCGGCCGGCATGCCCGGCGTCATCGTGCCGCGCAAGGCGGTCAACGAGGTGCAGAAGCTGATCGAGGACATCGACGCCGATGTCACGATCGAGCTGTCGGCGAACAAGATCCGCTTCAACTTCGGCGCGGTCGTGCTGACCTCGAAGCTGATCGACGGCACCTTCCCCGATTACGCGCGCGTCATACCGGCCAACAACGACAAGCGGCTGACCGTCGAGCGTTCGGATTTCGCCCGCGCCGTCGACCGCGTCTCGACCATTTCCTCCGAGCGCGGCCGCGCGGTGAAGATGGCGCTCGCCGACGGCAAGCTGACGCTGTCGGTCACCAATCCCGACGCCGGCACGGCGATCGAGGAACTGGAAGTCGATTACGATTCGACCGCGCTCGATATTGGCTTCAACGCCCGCTACCTGCTCGACATCACGCAGCAGCTCGATTCGGATACGGCGCTGTTCCGCCTGGCCGACGCGGGCTCGCCTACCATCATCCAGGACCGGGATGGGGCGGCGGCGCTCTACGTGCTGATGCCGATGCGGGTGTAAGGCGGGCTGACCTTCCCGGCCGCTTGGCTTAGCCTCGCTCCCGAGAGCGAATCGCATGGCCCAGCCCACCTTTTACGAATTTTTCGCCGGCGGCGGCATGGCGCGGGCCGGGCTGGGCCCCGGCTGGCACTGCCTGTTCGCCAATGATTTCGACTCCCGCAAGGCGCGCGCCTATGCGCAGAACTGGGGCGCGGACGACTTCCGCCTCGAGGACATTCACAGGCTGACGGCCGCCGATCTGCCCGGCCGCGCCGATCTCGCCTGGGCGTCGTTTCCCTGTCAGGACTTGTCGCTCGCCGGCAATGGCCGGGGGCTCGACGGTGCGCGCTCCGGCGCCTTCTTCGGCCTGGCCGCTTTGATCGCGGCGTTGCGCGAAGAAGGTCGTGCGCCAAAAATGCTGGCGCTCGAAAATGTCGCGGGACTGCTGACGTCCAATTGCGGCGCGGATTTCGTCGCGCTGTGCCGCGCGCTGCAAAACCTAGGCTATCGCTTCGGCGCGCTGACGATCGACGCCGCGCATTTCGTCCCGCAATCGCGGCCGCGCCTGTTCGTGATCGCGCTCGACCGCGACATCGCCATTCCGGCGGCCTGCATCGCGAACGGGCCGTCGCCCGACTGGGCCTCGACGGCGCTTCTGCGCGCCCGCGACAGCCTGCCCGACAATCTGGCCGCGGATTGGCTGTGGTGGCGCCTCCCGCCGCCGCCGCTGCGCAACGTCGCGCTTGGCGACCTCATCGAAGCGCGCCCGCGCGACGTGGACTGGCTCGATGCGGACAAGGTGGCGCGGCTCCTCGACCTCATGGCGCCGCGGCATCGCGCGCGCGTCGAGGCGGCGAAAACCTCGGGCGCCCGCATGGTTGGCGCGCTCTATCGGCGCACGCGGCGCGACGAGAATGGCCATCGCGTGCAGCGCGCCGAAGTGCGCTTCGACGGAATCGCCGGCTGCCTGCGCACGCCGGCCGGCGGATCGAGCCGCCAGTCGATCCTGGTGGTCGAGCGCGGCCGCGTGCGCGCGCGGCTGCTGTCGGCCCGCGAGGCCGCGCGGCTCATGGGCCTGCCCGAGGATTACCGGCTGCCCAAAAGCTACACCGACGCCTGCCATCTGCTCGGCGACGGCGTGGTCGCGCCGGTGGTGCGCTTTCTGAGCGAACATCTGCTCGAGGCGCTCGCGGGCGCGGCGACCGCGCCGCTGCTGGCGGCGGAATGAAACGCGCGAAGCGAAAGCCGCCCCCCGACCGCTCCGCCATCATGCGCGCCGTGCCCGGCCGCGACACGTCGGCGGAAATGAAGGTGCGCCGCCTGCTGCGCCCGATCGCGCCCGGCTATCGCCTGCATCGCAAGGATATTCCCGGTAATCCCGACATCGCCTATGTGGCCAGGAAAAAGGCGATCTTCGTGCATGGCTGCTTCTGGCACGGCCACGATTGCAGGCGCGGCGCGCGCATGCCGAAGACCAATGCCGACTATTGGCTCGCCAAGATCGACCGCAACCGCGCGCGCGACATGAGGCACATGCAGGAATTGGCCGAGCGCGGCTGGCGCACGCTGGTCGTGTGGGAATGCGAGCTTGCCGATGCGGCCGCGCTCGCGGCGCGCCTGCGCGCCTTCGTCGACGAGGCCTGACGCGCGCCGCGCCCTATCTCTCCGTTCGGGGCGGGTGGTCTTTCCGCAAGAACCTGCAGGATTTGCGGGATATGATCCAGCGCCGTACCCGATTCTGCCAGCCAAGACGGACCAGACATGAGCCGCCCCGAAGTTCGCGCAGCCCTCGCCGCGCTCGAAGACCACCGCCGCGACATCGAAAAGCAGCGCACGATCGATCTGTTCGCCGCCGATCCCGACCGTTTCGCGCGCTTCAGCCTGCGGCTCGACGATTTCCTGTTCGACTTTTCCAAGCACAAGGCGAATGCCCGCACGATGGAACTGCTTGTCGCGCTCGCCCGCGCCGCGCGGGTCGAGGAACGGCGCGCCGCGCTGTTTGCCGGCGAGAAGGTCAATCTCACCGAACATCGACCGGCGCTGCACATGGCGCTGCGCAATCTCGATGGCGGCCCGATCCTGGTCGACGGCAAGGACGTCATGCCCGAGGTCCGCGACGTGCGCGCGAAGGTCGCGGCCTTTGCGGAAGCCGTGCGCTCCGGCGCCATTCGCGGCGCGCGCGGCGACGCGCTGACCGACATCGTCAACATCGGCATCGGCGGTTCTGATCTCGGCCCGGCCATGGCCGTGCGCGCGCTGTCGCCCTTCTGCGCGCCGCACCTGCGGCTGCATTTCGTGTCGAACGTCGACGGCGCCGATCTCGGCGACACGCTGAAGGGGCTCGATCCGGCCAAAACCCTGTTCATCGTCTCGTCCAAGACCTTCACCACGCAGGAGACGATGGCCAATGCCGCGTCCGCGCGAAAATTCGTCGCCGACGCCCTGGGCGATGCGGCGGTCGCGGACCATTTCGCCGCCGTCTCCACGCGGCTCGACAAGGTCGCCGAATTCGGCATCCGGCCGGATCGCGTCTTCGGCTTCTGGGACTGGGTCGGCGGGCGCTATTCCATGTGGTCGGCCATCGGCCTGTCGCTCGTCATCGCCATCGGCGCGCAGGGCTTCCAGGAATTCCTGCGCGGCGGGCAGGATATCGACAGGCACTTCGTCTCCGCGCCGCTGGACCAAAACATTCCCGTCGTCATGGCGCTTCTCGGAATCTTCAGGCGCAACGTCTGGGGCGAGTCGACCCATGTCGTCATCCCCTACGACCAGCGGCTGGCGCGCTTCCCCGCCTATCTTCAGCAGCTCGACATGGAATCGAACGGCAAGTCGGTGACGCGCGCCGGCGCGCCGGTCGACATGGCGACCGGCCCGTTCCTGTTCGGCGAGCCCGGCACCAATGGCCAGCACGCCTTCTTCCAGCTGCTGCACCAGGGGACCGACATCGCCCCGATCGACTTCCTCGTCGCCGCCGAGCCGACGGACGCCGATCCCGGCCATCACGCGCTGCTCGTCGCCAATTGCCTGGCGCAGAGCGAAGCGATGATGCGCGGCCGCTCGCGCGCCGAGGTCGAAGAGATTCTTGGCAAACAGAACCTGTCGAAGGACGAGATCGCCGCGCTCGCGCCCCACAAGGTTTTCGCCGGGGAGCGGCCGACCTCGACCTTCATGTATCGCCGGCTCGATCCGCGCACGCTCGGTCGGCTCGTCGCCTGCTACGAGCACAAGGTCTTCGTGCAATCGGTCGTCTGGGACATCAATCCCTTCGACCAGTGGGGCGTCGAACTCGGCAAGGAATTGTGCAACCGCCTCGCGCCGATCGTGCAGGACGCCTCGAGGCCGACGACCGGTCTGGACGGCTCGACGGCCGGCCTGATCGGATGGCGCAGGACCCTCTCCGGGTGATCGGAGGAAATGGATAAATTACGGAAATCAATAAAGGTTCTCCTAACGTAACCCCCGGAGGCGAAAGACATTCGAAACTCTTGGTCCGCATTCTTCCAGCCGACATCGCGGTTTTCCGGTCGGAAGGCGAACCTTGTTCGGATCGAATTTCAGGCGGATCGTCGCTGTCGTACTGACAGCCGCGCTCGCCGTTACCTGCGTCAGCGCCGCCACGCTCCTCAAGCTGCGCGACAATGCGCTGGCCGACGCCAGGCATGGCGTCGCGAGCCTTGCGGCCATGCTCGCCGAACAGGTGCAGCAATCCACGCGCGCCGTCGATTTCGCGATCAACGAGGCCGAAGCGGCGCTGGCCGCCGATGGGCCTGGCGTCCCGGCGCCGGAGACCCTGCGCGCCCTGGCGGCCGCCGCCGACAAGCGCCCGGCGATCGACCTCATCGAAATATACGACGCGGACGGCTTCAGGGTCGCGACGTCGCGCGGCGAGCGTAGGCGGGAGGGGGCGCGCGATGCGGACGCCGCGGCCGTCGCCGCCGGAGGAGAGGCGCGCGTCCGCGTCGGCCCGCTGCGCGTCAGCGAGACCACCGGCGAACTCGTCATCGACGTCTCCAAGCCCGTCGTCGGCGCGCAGGGCGCGTTCGCCGGCGTCGTTCGCGCGCTGGTGAAACCCGCGGCGCTCGTCAGCACCTATTCGCCGATCTCCGCCATGCCGGGCCGCAGCTACGCCCTGTTCACGCGCGGCGGGCGCGTGCTAGCGCGCTATCCGGACGGCGTGTCGCTCGCCGCCGGCCAGGCGCTGCCGAAGACCTCGCCGTTCTACGAGACCGTGGCGGCGGGCGGCAGCGAATACGAAACCCTGAGCGCCTTTGACGGCGAGCCGCGGCTGATCGCGCTCACCCCCGTGCCGTTCAGCGATTTCATCGTCACCGTGTCGATCCGCAAGAACACCGCGCTGGCGTATTGGCGCGAACAGGCCGTCGTCATCGCGCTGGCGACGATCCTCGCTTTCGTGGTCGCCGGCTACCTGCTGCGGGCGCTGCGCGACCAGTTCCGCAGGCTGGCCGACAAGGAGGCGGCGCTGCGCGCCCAGTCGCAGGCGCTGGAGCTTTCCAACCAGCGCTTCGCGGTCGCGCTCGAAAGCATGTCGCAGGGCCTCGTCGTCTTCGACCGCAAGGCGCGGGTGGTCATCTGCAACGATCGCTACGCCAGCCTCTATCGTCTCCCGCCCGGGATGATCCGGCCCGGCATGCACGCGCGCGAGGTTCTGCAGCTGCGCGCCGCGCACGGCGTCTTTCCCGGCGCCTCGTCCGACGCCTACACGCGCGACGCGCTGTCGCGCCGGTTCACCGACCGCCGGGTCGACGTGCTGAACGACGGGCGCTCGATCCTGATCAATCACGCGCTGTGCGCCGACGGCGGCATCGTCGTCACCCACGAGGACATTACCGAACGCGAGCAGGCCAACGAACGCATCGCGCACATGGCGATGCACGACGAACTGACCGGCCTCGCCAATCGCGCGCTGTTCCTGCATACGCTCGGGCGCCTGCGCGGACAGGTCGGCCGCGACCATGCGGCGCTCGTCGTGATCCTGCTCGATCTCGACGACTTCAAGCCGGTCAACGACAGCCAGGGCCATGCGGCCGGCGACAGCATCCTGCGGGAATGCGCGGCGCGCCTGGTCGAGGCCGCGCCGAACGCCCAGGTCGTCGCCCGCCTCGGCGGTGATGAATTCGCCATCGCGATGGGCGTGCGCGCGACGGGCGAGCTCGATGCGGACGCCTTGGCCGCCGGCGTCGTCGCGCGCATTCGCCAGCCATATGCGTGGCAGCGCCAGGTGCTCGAGATCAACGCCTGCGCGGGCGTCGCGATCATCGACGACGCGGCGCTCTCGACCGACGACATGCTGCGCCGCGCCGATCTCGCGCTCTACGCCGCCAAGGCGGCGGGCGCGGGCGTGTGCCGCATGTTCGAAGCGCACATGGAGCTCGAGGCGCTCACCCAGCGCGCGCTTGCCGCCGATCTCGCGAAAGCCATCGCCGAGGATACGCTCGAACTCGCCTATCAGCCCGTCGTCGACGCCGACACGCTGCAGATCCGCTATATGGAGGCGCTGCTGCGCTGGCGCCATCCGCAGCTCGGGCCCATTCCGCCCCTGCGCTTCGTGCGCCTCGCCGAAGAGACGCGCCAGATCGTCGATCTCGGCCGCTGGGTGCTCGATCGCGCCTGCGCCGACGCCACGAAATGGCCGGAACATGTGGGGGTCGCCGTCAACGTGTCGGCGCTGCAACTCGCCAATGGCGATTTCGCGAGCGTCGTGCGCAACGCGCTCGGCCGGGCCGGCCTCGCCGCCGAACGGCTCGAACTGGAGATCACCGAATCCGTCCTGCTGCAGGACAGGGGCGACGATCTGGCCGCGCTGCGCAGCCTGCGCGACAGCGGCGTCTCGATCGCGCTCGACGATTTCGGCACCGGCTTCGCGTCGATGAGCTATCTGAAGCGCTTCCCCTTCGACCGCCTGAAGATCGACCGCACCTTCGTCACGGACGCGCCGCGCGACCCTGGTTCGGCGGCGATCGTCGCGGCGACCATCCAGCTCGCCTGCGCCTACGACATCGAGGTGACCGCCGAGGGCGTCGAGACCTACGAGCAATACCAGGCTCTGCGCGCGGCTGGCGTCAGGCTGATGCAGGGCTATCTGTTCGGCAGGCCGGAGCGCTTGGCGGACGGCCTGCCGCGGATCGACGCGGCCGTGTCGATTTCGTCGGGAAAGGTCGCCTGATCGGATCCGCGTCGGAGGCGACGCCAGGACCGCGAGGCTGAAGGCTCACGGTCCAGCCTATTCGTCCTCGCCGAAGCGGTTGGCGACGAGCGTGGTGATCGCCTCGATCGCCTGTTCGGCCTGCGCGCCCAGGGCGGCGACCGTGATCGTCGTGCCGATGCCGGCGCCGAGCGTCAGAATGCCCATGATCGACGTGCCGCCGACCGTCTCGCCGCAGCGCGACACGTAGACGTCGCAGTCGAAATTCTCCACGCACTGCACGAATTTCGCGGTCGCGCGCGCGTGCAGCCCCTTCTTGTTGACGATGGGCATGTCGCGAACGATCGCGCCCTCCGGGAATTGGGCGACGCCCGAGCAGTCCTCGTCCTGATCTGATCCGCCCATCGTCACTTTCCGCTCAGCACGCGACTGGCGATTTGAATGTACTTGCGGCCGGCGTCCTGCGCCTGCGCGGCGGCCGTCTCGAGATTGCTGTGGTCGCGCACCGAGGCGAGCTTGATCAGCATCGGCAGGTTGATGCCCGCCACCACCTCCACCTTGGCGCCGTTCATCACGGAAATGGCGAGATTGGAAGGCGTGCCGCCGAACATGTCTGTGAGCAGGATCACGCCCTGTCCGGATTCGACCGCGTTCACGGCCGCCATGATGTCGCTGCGCCGCTTCTCCATATCGTCTTCCGCGCCGATGGTGATTGTAGCCAGCTGCTTCTGCGGCCCGACGACATGTTCGAGCGCCGCGCGAAACTCAGTAGCCAGGCAACCATGGGTCACGAGGACCATGCCGATCATCAGACGTTACCGTTCGTTCGCCGTTGCCGGAGCCCGCTGCGCGACTGGGACGCGCACGCTGGCCGGAATTGGTTGATTGTCTCTTCGCCGCCGGGCTCGCTCCGCCTGCGCTGGGAAAATGAAACCCGTCGTATACGCATCGAGCGCGCTCAATAGCTCCTGAAGCGGTCGCCTGGGGCGCAAGCCCCCGACCCGCGCGACCGCGCCGTGCAGCGGGCGGCCATTTTGTGCGTTGCGGCGCGCTTGGCAAGCGAAATGCGCGCGCAGACGGCTATTTTAGGCGCCAATTTGGTCGACGCGCTCCAGAATCGCCCGGGCCGCCCCGGGTTCGCCAATGGCGAGCGCTAGGCGCGGCGTGGCGACCCCCTCGATGACGGCGATCGCCTCCTCTCGACCGGGCAGGCGGGGCGGATGGTCGGCGGCGCGGTCGCGGTCGACGAGATCGACGACCAGCCGCAGCACCACGGCGGCCTCGTGATCGACCGGAAAAATGCCCTGTCCGCGCCGCTCGACCCGGCCGGCGATCGCCTCGTGCGGCGAGAGGACGAGTCTGTTCCCGTGGGCCACAATCCGCACCCGATCGTCCGCGACCAGCCGCCCGAACCAGCCGCGCCGGCGGGCCTGCTCGGCAACCTCTTCGGCGAGACGGCTTTTGCCGGCGGCGGATCGGCCGCGCAACAGCACGCCCGCGCCGCCGACCGCCACCGCGACGCCGTGGATCGTGGCCGGCGCGGCCCCGCGCTTCGTCGCGTTCATGGCGCCGCCGGCAGCCAGACGGTGAAGCGCGCGCCGAGCGGCGTTTCCGGATCTTTCGGATCGGTGCGGTTCATGGCGCGGATGCGGCCGTTGTGGGCCTCCACGATCTGGCGCGAGATCGACAGGCCGAGCCCCGAATTCTGGCCGAAACCCTGGTTCGGGCGGTCGGTGTAGAAGCGCTCGAAGATGCGCTCGAAGGCGTGGGCGGGAATGCCGGGCCCGTCGTCGTCGACGGTCGCTTCATAGCCGTCGCGCCCGCCGTTCGCGCCCTGTCCCCGCGCCGGACGGAGGCTCACGCGCACGACGCCGCCGGGCTCCGAGAACGATCGGGCGTTGTCGATCAGATTGTTGAACACCTGGCCGAGCCGGGAATCGTGCCCGAGGACGCGCCAGGCCTTGCGGCCGCTCTCCGGCGTCGGCGGGCTCGCCAGGTCGAATTCGACGCGGACGCCGTCGCCGCGGTCGACGCTCTGCGCCACGCCGACGACCGCCTGCAGCACGGCCGACAGATCGACCTCGGCCATGTCGAACCGGGCAAGCTCGGCGTCGAGCCGCGAGGCGTCGGAAATGTCGCTGATGAGCCGGTCGAGCCGACGCACGTCATGCTCGATGACTTCGAGCAGGCGCCGCCGCGAATCGTCGGTCCGGGCGATCGGCAGGGTTTCGACGGCGCTGCGCAAAGAGGTCAGAGGGTTCTTCAATTCGTGCGCGACGTCGGCGGCGAAACTCTCGATCGCCTCGATGCGAAGGTAGAGGGATCCCGTCATGTCGCGCAGGGCGGCGGAGAGATGGCCGATTTCGTCGGAGCGGTCGGAGAAATCGGGAATCTCGTGGCGCGCCTTGCCGCCCTTGCGCACGCGCTCGGCCGCTTCCGCCAGCCTGCGGATCGGCTCGGCGATCGTGCCGGCGAAGAACAGGGAGAGCAGCAGCATCACGCCGGCCGACACGAGAAAGATGCGCAGGATCGCCCAGCGTTCGCTGGCGATGATCTTGTCGATGTCGCCGCCCTGCGTCGACAGCAGCAGCGCCCCGCGCACCGCGCGAAACCGCTGGATCGGCACGGCGACCGAGACGACCGTCTCGCCGCGGTCGTTGACCCGGACCACCGACCCCGCCGTGCCGGACAGGGCGCGCGCGACCTCGGGCAGGGCGCGGCCGTCTCCGGCCGTCGTTTCGATCTCGTTCGATTGCCCGCTCGGCCCGTAGAGCCGCTTGAAATGGGCCCAGAGGCGTTCCCACAGGCTCGGCGTGCCGCCGACCGGCGGCAGTTCGGACGGCACGATCAGCGAGCGGCTCGTCAGCGAACGCGAGTCGAGCAGCATGTAGCCGTCGCGGTCGTAGACGCGCGCGCGGGTCCGCGTTGGCGAGACGAGGCGATGCAGCAGCGGCCCGATGCGGTCGGGATTGATCGAGAATTCGAGGCTCGGCGAGGCTTCGTCCGACGGGCCGTAGCTCTGCCCGGGCGCGAGTTGCAGCAGCTTTTCCGGATCGATGGCGATCGAATCCGTTTCCACCGTCGCCGACGAGGCGATGGCCGCGGCGATGATCTCGCCCTGGCTCTGCAGGCTCTGCAGCCGCGCGTCGATCAGGCCGGCGCGGAACTGGTTGAGGTAGAGGAAGCCGAGCAGCAGCGCGAACAGGCCGCCGAGGTTGAGAACAATGATGCGGCGCGTGAGCGAGGAGGAGAAGCGCGCCAGCGTCGCGCGCCACAATTGCCGCAGGCGCACGAGCCGCTTCAGCCGACGGATCGGCCGCGCGACCGGGTCGCTATGGGCCTCGACGCTCATGCGCTCAGGACGCCCGCGCCGGGTCGCGCCGTCAGGCCCGCTTCCGGCGCATGCGAGCCTGAAGGCTCGCGGTCCATGGATCACGCCTCCTTGAACCGGTAGCCGACGCCGTACAGCGTCTCGATCATCTCGAAATCGTCGTCCACGGCCTTGAATTTCTTGCGCAGGCGCTTGATGTGGCTGTCGATCGTGCGGTCGTCGACGTAGACCTGGTCGTCGTAGGCGGCGTCCATCAACGCGTTGCGGCTCTTGACGACGCCGGGGCGGGTGGCGAGCGCCTGGAGGATCAGGAATTCCGTCACGGTCAGGGTCACCGGCTGGCCGTTCCAGGTGCAGGTGTGGCGCTCGGGGTCCATGCGCAGCGCGCCGCGCTCGAGCAGCTTGACCTCCTGCTCCTTCTGCGTGGCGGCTTCCTTCGGGCTGGAGCGGCGCAGGATCGCCTTCACGCGCTCCACCAGCAGGCGCTGCGAGAAGGGTTTGCGGATGAAATCGTCGGCGCCCATCTTGAGGCCGAACAATTCGTCGATCTCCTCGTCCTTTGAGGTCAGGAAGATCACGGGCAGGTCGGATTTCTGCCGCAGGCGGCGCAGCAACTCCATGCCGTCCATGCGCGGCATCTTGATGTCGAAGATCGCGAGATCGGGCGGATTGGTCCGCAGCCCGTCGAGCGCGGTCGCGCCGTCTGTGTAGGTCTGGACGCGATAGCCTTCCCCTTCCAGCGCAATGGAGACGGAAGTGAGAATGTTGCGATCGTCGTCGACGAGAGCGATGGTCGGCATGAAGCTTGAAATCCTCGATACTTGGGGCGACGGCGCGGCGGAGCCACGTACGATCCGCAGCGATGCGCCCGAGAAAGCCGGGCCGCGCACAACCTCCCCCGCCCGCAGTGAATGCGGCCTGAATGGCGCCGGCCTGCGGCGCGGGCGGAATGTCTTGGCCGTTTCAGGCCAAAATGCGACAAGTTCTTGATTTATAGGTCGCAGACTCAAGGAAATCGAGCCCTTGCCCGAGGAAACGCCTCAAAATCCCGACAGCCGGCCGTCCGCGCAGGCGGACTACGACGCCCTCGGCGAAGCCAAGCGCCTCTTGCGCTCGATCCGCGCCGGCGCGCTGGCGACGCTGGACGCGCAGGGATTTCCCTTCGCCACCCTGGTCAATATCGCCACCGCCCATGACGGCGCGCCGATTATCCTCACGTCGAAACTCGCGGCCCACACCGGCAATCTCGAGGCGCGCTCGCAAGCGTCCATCCTGCTCGCCCAGACCGGCAAGGGCGATCCGCTCGCCCATCCCCGCCTCACGGTTTCCGGCCATCTCGTCCGCGACCGCGATCCGGCCCTGCGCGCGCGGTTTCTCGCCCGCCATCCGAAATCGGCGCTCTATGCCGACTTTCCGGATTTCTCCTTCTGGCGGATGACGCCCACCGGCTTTCATCTCAATGGCGGCTTCGCACGCGCCGCCGATTTAGAGCCGTCCGCCGTCCTTACCGACCTTTCCGGCGCCGACGATCTGATCGCCGCGGAGGAGAGCGCGATCGGGCATCTCAACGCCGATCACGCCGACGCGCTGCGACTCTATGCCGCGAAGCTCGATGGCCAGCCGGACGCGCGCTGGCATGCCACGGGCCTCGACCCCGAGGGGCTCGATCTTGCAGCCGGCGACAAGACTTCGCGCATCGCCTTTCCCTCCCGCGTCGCAACACCGGCCGCGCTGCGTGAAATTCTAGTCGCCTTAGCGAAGCGATCGCGCGGCGTCTGAGCGCGATCCGGCTCGGAATTGTAACGCGCTGTTGATATTGTCCGCCTAATTGGCCCCGGGGCGTCTTGCCCTGAGGGCGTGCGCGCACTAAACGTCGCGCCACTTTCACTGATGTGACACGATGCGTCCGGACCGCGAATCCGAAATTGCGCGGCCCCGACCGATCGGGAGAAACGCATGAAACAGCTGGGCGATTTCAATCCCGCTTATGGCGCGGACAAATTCGGCTTCAAGAATCTCGCGCGCGTCGCCTACAACTTCGAGGCGCCCTTCCTCTACGAGGAGGCGATGCAGCGCCGCGAGGCGATCATCGCGCGCGGGGGCGCGCTCGTCGCCGAGACCGGGCAGCACACCGGCCGCTCGCCGAAGGACAAGTTCGTCGTCGGCGACGCGCTCACCCAGGACACCGTCTGGTGGGACAACAACGGCAAGATGTCGAAGGAGAATTTCGACACGCTGCTCGCCGACTTCGTCGAGCACGCCAAGGGCAAGGAGCTCTTCGCGCAGGACCTCTACGGCGGCGCCGACCAGACCTTCCGCGTGAAGACGCGCGTCTTCACCGAATACGCCTGGCATTCGCTGTTCATCCGCACCATGCTGATTCGTCCCGATCGCGAGGAGCTTGCCTCCTTCGTCCCGGAACTGACGATCGTCGATCTGCCGTCGTTCCGCGCCGATCCCAAGCGCCACGGCTGCCGCAGCGAGACGGTCATCGCCATCGATTTCTCGCGCAAGATCGTGCTGATCGGCGGCACCAGCTATGCCGGCGAGATGAAGAAGTCGGTCTTCACCTACCTCAACTATGTCCTGCCGGCGCAGAACGTCATGCCGATGCACTGCTCGGCCAACATCGGCGACAAGAACGACACGGCCGTCTTCTTCGGCCTGTCGGGCACCGGCAAGACGACGCTCTCGGCCGATCCCGAGCGCACGCTGCTCGGCGACGACGAGCACGGCTGGTCGAAGGACGGCGTGTTCAACTTCGAGGGCGGCTGCTACGCCAAGGCGATCAAGCTGTCGGAAGAGGCCGAGCCTGAAATCTTCGCCACCACCAAGATGTTCGGCACGGTGATGGAGAACGTGGTTCTCGATCCTGTGACCCGCGTCCCCGACTTCGACGACGGCTCGAAGACCGAGAACACCCGCATCGCCTATCCGCTCGACTTCATCCCGAACGCTTCGCTGATCGGCCGCGCGCCGCACCCGAAGAACATCGTGATGCTGACCTGCGACGCCTTCGGCGTCCTGCCGCCGATCGCCAAGCTCGATCCGAGCCAGGCGATGTATCACTTCCTGTCGGGCTACACCGCCAAGGTCGCCGGCACGGAAAAGGGCGTCACCGAGCCGCAGGCGACCTTCTCGACCTGCTTCGGCGCGCCTTTCATGCCGCGTCACCCGTCGGTCTACGGCAACCTGCTGCGCGACCTCATCGCCCGCCATCACGTCGACTGCTGGCTGGTCAACACCGGCTGGACCGGCGGCAAGTACGGTACGGGCCGCCGCATGCCGATCCGCGTGACCCGCCGCCTGCTGCGCGCCGCGCTCGACGGCTCCCTGTCGAAGGAGCATTTCCGCACCGACCCCTTCTTCGGCCTGGCCGTGCCGACCTCGGTGCCGGGCGTCGAGCCGCATATCCTCGATCCCGTCAAGACCTGGCAGTCGAAGGGCGAATTCGTCGAGACCGCGAAGAAGCTCGTCGGCATGTTCCGCGAGAATTTCGTGAAGTTCGAACCGCATGTCGACGAGAAGGTGAAGGACGCCGCGCCCGTCCTGCGCATCGCCGCCGAATAGACCGAACTCCGTTCGAGGCTCGGAAGCCGCCGCGCGCCAGCGCGGCGGCTTTTTTTGTTGTCCCCGCATTCCCCAGCAAAAAAGTTTTCCACGCGGCGGAATGCGAGAAGAACCTGTGCTATCAATGCGGCGTTTCATCCGATTTGTTTCGACGGGCCCCCACCGTGCGTCTCGACCATGCAAGGCTTTCTGCCGAAATTCTGCTTTGGGCGGAGCCGCTTGCGCGTGACCGCCTGGCGGCTTTCTGGGGCGCTTCGGCCTGCGAATCGGTCGCCGGCAAGACGCTGGCCGACCTGCACTGGCGCGCCTGGCGCTGCGCCCTGTCGAATTTGCCGCACGGCGCTGCGGCGAGCCGCCGCGACCTGGCGGTCCTCGCGCGCAACGCGGGCCTTCAGGCGGACGTCGTCCGCGACGCCGATGAAGCCGTGATCGACGAAATCGCGGAGGTCATCATCGCGCGCTTCCGCCGCTCCCCCGCGCTCGCCAAGGATTATACCAAGGCGCTGGTGTTGACGGCGGCTGGTTTTCTCGCGCCGCCGGCCGCCGCCGCGCCCAGCAAGGCGGCGTAGCGGCGAGATTCGTTCGCAGGAGCGGAAATTCAGAGCCGGTGTGGCAAGAGTCCCGACGCTCGACGAGCGCCAAGCGTCGGGAATGACGAAGGCGAGTGTCAGCGCGCCGTCAATTCGTCCGCGGTGGGCAGACGGCCGCGCGGCGTCAGCTTGTCGATCACGCCGGGCAGGGCCTGGGCGAGGCCGTTCAGCAATTCCTGTTCGCTGATCCCGGAAGCGCGCGCGAGATCGCTGATCGTCGTCTGGCCGAGCGTCGAGCCGAGCTGGCCCGGCTGGATCGGCTGGTTCTGCCCCGAGCCGATCCACGAGCCGATCGTGCCGCCCTGGCCGGCCTTCTCGAACTTGGAGATGAGATCGCCGAGGCCGCCGATCAGGCCGCCGCCCTCGCCGCCGAGCGGCGGCAGGGACGAGGACGGCTCCGGCGCGGGCTCAGGTTCGGGCGCGGACTTGCGGCTCAGCATGTTCTTGAGCAGAAGCGCGCCGATGGCGATGGCGATCGGCTTGGCGAGGCTGCCGCCCGGCACCGCGTCCTGCACTGCGTCGTCGAAGAAACCCATTGTGCTCTCCCTCGTTCGTCGACGCCGCAAACGCCTTTGGCCTGCGACGCGAGAAATCGGCTACCGGATGACCTGTTTCGCGCGACCCGGCCGCGGCCGCGCAGTCAATGTCGTGTCGGATCGCGGCCAAGACAAGTCTAACCCCGCAACATTCAAGGCGATGCCGTCTCCCGTCACTTGCGTTTTGACAAAAGTCTCACGACATTTCGCAGCGAGCCGGAGCGCTTCCGCGCCGGCGGGGTTGGAGAAAAGCGCATGTCTGTCATCGCATGGATCATCCTCGGCCTGATCGCCGGCTTCATCGGCTCGAAGATCGTCAACAAGAGCGGGCAGGGCTTCCTTCTCGACGTCGCGCTCGGCGTCATCGGCGCCGTCGTCGGCGGTTTCATATTCAATTTCTTCGGCGCGGCGGGCGTCACCGGCCTCAACATCTACAGCCTGATCGTCTCGGTCGTCGGCGCGGTCGTGGTGCTCTGGGTCTACCACCAGGTCGCGGGCAGGGGCTGACCGCGCGACGGACGCGCGATCAGTCGCGCGCCCGCGCCGAAATGATGAACAGCGCGGCAAAGCCGATGATGTTGCAGGCGGCCATGGCCGCGAGGCCGGCGGCGGGCCAGGCGTCGAACAGCACGCCGACCGCCACCGGCGCGATGGCCGCGGCGATGCGCGAGGGGGCGGCGAGCAGGCCCACGCGCCGGCCGTAGCCCGCCGGACCGAAGATCGCGAGCGGCAGCGCGCCGCGCGCGATGGTCAGAATGCCGTTGCCGAGCCCGTACAGCATGGCGAAGGGCGCGGCGAGGGCGGCGCCGCCCAGGAAGAACGCGCCGGCCCCCAGCGGCAGAAAGATCGTGGCCAGCCGCGCCGACACGAGCGGGTGGTAGCGGCTGAGCCAGCCCATCTCCGCCAGCCGCCCGGCGACCTGCGCCGGGCCGATCAGCGCCGAGGCCGCGATCGCCGCGGTTTGCGTCACGCCGAAATGCGCGAGCAATTGCGGCATGATCGCCGACAGGCCCGAACTGACGATCGCGGTCGCGGTGAACATCAGGCCGATGGCGGTCATCGCGCGGCGCTCCAGCGCCGGATCCACGACGGGCGCGGGCGCGCTCTCGTCGGTTGGCGTCGTGGCGGGCGCGGGCGCCGGCGCGGCGGCCGGCAGCAGGAGATTGAGCGGCAGCGCGATCAGAAGATTGGCGGCGACCCAGAAGAAGCAGACGCCGCGCCAGCCGACCTCCGCTTCCAGCCACGCCATCAGCGGCCACGAGATCGTGCTTGTGAAGCCCGCGATCAGCGTGACCCCGGAGATCAGCCGTCGCGCCGAGGCGCCGTAGAGCCGTGTGAGCGCGGCGAAGGCGGTTTCGTAATAGCCGAGCCCCGCGCCCAGCCCCATGACGAGCCAGGCCGCGATCATCAGCGGCAGACCGTGCGCGAAGCCGAGCAGCGCCAGCCCGAGCGCGAAGGCGAGATTGGCGGCGACCAGCGCGCCGCGTCCGCCGCCCTGGTCGACATGGCGTCCGACCGCCGGCCCGATGAAGCTCGAGACGACGAGCGCGATCGACAGTCCCGCGAAGGTCCAGTTGGGCGAGAGCCCGAGCTCCCGGCCGATCGGCGCGGCGAGGATCGCCGGCAGGTAATAGGTGCCGCCATAGCCGATGAGCTGCGCCACGCCGATGCGCGCGACGATCGTCGCACGAGAGGCCTCCCGTTTGCTCACGCCGGACGCCAGTCGGCGAGCGCGATCACCTGAGACTCGTGCGCCGTCCCGCTCACGCGCCTGAGAAAGCGCTGGTCGGCGGTCACGACGCGCGCGCCGCTCTCGCGCGCCATCGCCAGATAGACCATGTCGTAGATCGGATGATCCAGCGCCATCGCCATGCCCAGCGCCTCGCCGAGATAGCGATCGGTCGGCCGCCAGACATTGATGGATCGCGGCAGGGTCGCCAGCGCGCGCTGCGCTTGCTCTGCGTCGATGAGGTCGCGTTTCCGGTTCTTCCAGAGGCCGTTGGCGAACTCCGACATGAGCAGCGTCGGCGCGTGCAGGGGCGCGGCGTTCTCAAGCAGGCGCTCGGCCGCCTCGCTGTCGGCCTCCAGCACGAACCACTTGAGCGCGACGCTGGCGTCCACGACCAGCGTCATCTCATTCGAGCCCTTCGCGGATTTCGTCGAGCGACAGCGATGGCGCGACGCCCTTGGTCATGTCGCGGATCGAACGCGCGACCGCGACCCGTTCGTCCGGCGTCAGCGGCTTGTTCGCCTCCAGCAGGTTGCGCAGCTCCTGCTCGAGCGAGACGCCCTTGATCTTCGCCTTCTGCCGGTAGGCTTCCAGCGTGTCGTCGTCGATGTTGCGGATGAGAACCTGCGCCAAGTCGGCCTCCTCGCCGGCCTCCGGATGCTATCAAATATGATAGCATCCCTCGGCGGCAAGGGGCAGATCAATTCATGGTCGACGGCATCAATTCATCGTCGGGATGACGAAGCTCGCGCCGTCCTTGATGCCGGACGGCCAGCGGGACGTGACGGTCTTGGTCTTGGTGTAGAAGCGGATCGCGTCCGGGCCATGCTGGTTGAGATCGCCGAAGCCCGAGCGCTTCCAGCCGCCGAACGTGTAATAGGCGATCGGCACCGGAATCGGCACGTTCACGCCCACCATTCCGATCTGGCAGCGCGCCGCGAAGTCGCGGGCGGCGTCGCCGTCGCGGGTGAAGATCGCGACGCCGTTGCCGTATTCGTGATCGTTGACGAGCTGCAGCGCCTCTTCGTATCCGCCCGCGCGCACCACCGAGAGCACCGGTCCGAAGATCTCTTCCTTGTAGATGCGCATGTCCTTGGTCACGTCGTCGAACAGGCAGCCGCCCATGTAGAAGCCGTTCTCGTAGCCCTGCATCTTGAAATTGCGGCCGTCGACGACGAGTTTGGCTCCTTCCTTCACGCCGATGTCGACGTAGTTCTTCACGCGCTGCAGCGCTTCCGCCGTCACCAGCGGCCCGTAGTCGGCGGACAGATCGGTCGAGGGGCCGACCTTCAGCGCTTCCACGCGCGGGACGAGGCGCTCCATCAGCGCGTCGGCCGTGCCCTTGCCGACCGGCACGGCGGCCGAGATCGCCATGCAGCGCTCACCGGCCGAACCGTAGCCGGCGCCGATCAGCGCATCGACCGCCTGGTCGAGATCGGCGTCGGGCATGATGACCATGTGGTTCTTCGCGCCGCCGAAGCACTGCACGCGCTTTCCGTTGGCGCATCCGCGCGTGTAGACGTATTCGGCGATCGGCGTGGAGCCGACGAAGCCGACCGCCTTGATGTCGCGGTCGTCGAGGATCGCGTCGACCGCTTCCTTGTCGCCGTTGACGACGTTGAGGATGCCGGCCGGCAGGCCCGCCTCGATCATCAGTTCGGCAAGGCGCAGCGGTACGCCGACGTCGCGCTCCGACGGCTTGAGGATGAAGGCGTTGCCGCAGGCGATGGCGGGGCCGAACTTCCACATCGGGATCATGGCCGGGAAGTTGAACGGCGTGATGCCGGCGACGACGCCGAGCGGCTGGCGCATGGAATAGATGTCGATGCCGGGGCCGGCGGCGTCGGTGAACTCGCCCTTCATCAGGTGCGGGACGCCGCAGGAGAATTCGATTACCTCGACGCCGCGCTGGATGTCGCCCTTGGCGTCCGGAATGGTCTTGCCGTGCTCGCGGGCGAGAAGCTCGGCGAGCGGCTCCATGTCGCGGGCGACGAGGTCGAGGAACTTCATCAGCACGCGGGCGCGGCGCTGCGGGTTGGTGGCGCCCCAGGCGACCTGTGCGGCCTTGGCGTTCTCGACCGCGGCCCGCACTTCCGCCTTGGACGCCAGCGGCACGCGAGAAATCACCTCGCCGGTCAACGGCTGGTAGGCCTCGGTGAAGCGGCCCGACGTCCCCTTGACGTGCTTGCCGCCGATGAAATGGGTCAATTCCTTGGCCATGGTCCTCTCCTCGAAGTCATTCGTTCAATGCGCTCCTTCATGCTGAGGAACGGGCGCAGCCCGCGTCTCGAAACATGGGGATTGCGGCCATCCTTCGAGACGCGATGCGGCGCATCGCTCCTCAGGATGAGGATTCCTGTTTCCGGCATCTTTATCGTTCACGATTTTTCGCATATCAATTGGCGATATCGCGCAACCGCTGTGCATGTATTCGCAATGCTCGACTGGGACAACGCCCGCATCTTTCTCGCCGTCGCCCGCACCGGGCAGATGCTGGGCGCGGCCCGCAAGCTCGGCCTCGATCATGCGACGGTCAGCCGCCGCATCGCAACTCTCGAAGGCGCGCTCGGCGTCAAGCTCATCGAGCGGCGCACCAACGGCTGCGCGCTGACGGCGACCGGCGAAACCTTTCTCAGCGCGGCGGAGCGGATCGAAACCGAAATGCTGCGCGCCCAGGCCGCGCTGTCCGGCGCGGACGTCGCGGTCTCCGGCAACGTGCGCGTCGGCGCGCCCGACGGCTTCGGCACCTTCGTCCTCGCCCGCCACTTCGGCGCCCTGATGGACGAGCATCCCGGCCTCAACGTGCAGCTTGTTCCTCTCCCGCGCGCATTTTCGCTCGCCAAGCGCGAGGCGGACATTGCGGTGACCATCGACCGGCCCGTCGAAGGCCGGCTGACCGTGAAGAAGCTGACCGACTACAGCCTGAGCCTCTACGCCTCCCGCGATTTTCTGAAGAGCCATCCGGCGCTGGCCGAGGGCGAACTTGCCGGCGCGCGCATCGTCGCCTATGTGCCCGATCTCCTGTTCTCGCCGGCGCTCGACTATCTCGGCGAGTTCGACCTCGCCGAGAATCCGCGGTTCGAATGCGCGGGAATGCTCGGCCAGATCGAGGCCGTGCGGGCCGGGGCGGGCGTCGGCGTGCTGCACGATTACGCCGTGCGCAACCTTCCGGACCTCGTGCGCGTTTTGCCCGAAAAGCGCGTGACGCGCACCTACTGGATCGTGACGCACGACGACGTGCGCGACCTTGCCCGGGTGCGGCTGGTGCACGATTTCATGAGCGACCTGACCCATCGCCTCGCCCGCCAGTTCATCTGATATGATCCGCTCGAAGGAGAGCCGCATGACCTCCAAGCTCGAACAGTTGAAATCCTTCACCACCATTGTCGCCGACACCGGCGACATCGAGGCGATCAAGCAATTCCACCCCACCGATTGCACCACCAATCCGTCGCTGGTCCTCAAGGCGGCCGGCATGCCGCAGTACCGCCGTCTCGTCGACGAGGCCATCCTGTGGGGGCGCAGCCACAATGCGGTGTCGAGCCAGATCACCGACCGGCTTGCCGTCAATTTCGGCGTTGAATTGACGAAGATCGTGCCGGGCCGCGTTTCGACCGAGGTCGACGCCGACCTCTCGTTCGATCGCGACGCGATGATCGAAAAGGCGCGCGCGCTGATAGCGGCCTACGAGGAGCGCGGCGTCGGTCGCGAACGCATTCTCATCAAGCTCGCATCAACGTGGGAAGGGATCGAGGCGGCGCGGGTCCTGCAATCGGAAAGCATCGACTGCAACATGACGCTGCTGTTTTCGCTGGCGCAGGCGGCCGCGGCTGCGGACGCGGGCGCTTTCCTCATTTCGCCCTTCGTCGGCCGCATCCTCGATTGGTACAAGGCCTCGACCGGCAAGGACTATACGAGCGAGACCGATCCCGGCGTTCTCTCCGTCCGCCAGATCTACGCCTACTACAAGAGCTACGGCGTCAAGACGGTGGTAATGGGCGCCTCCTTCCGCAACGCCGGCGAGATCGAGGCTCTCGCGGGCTGCGATCGCCTGACCATTTCGCCGCAATTGCTGGACGAACTGTCGAAAGACAACGGCAAGCTCGAACGGAAATTGTCGCCGGACAAGCCCGGCGTCGCGCCGGCGAAAATGGACCTCGACGAAAAGACCTTCCGTTGGCTGCTCAACGAGGACAGAATGGCGACGGAGAAACTGTCCGACGGCATCCGACTCTTCGCCAAGGATTTGACCGCGTTGCGCGAGCTGGTG
Source organism: Rhodoblastus sp. (assembly GCA_039808645.1). Classification (GTDB taxonomy): domain Bacteria; phylum Pseudomonadota; class Alphaproteobacteria; order Rhizobiales; family Beijerinckiaceae; genus JAJXWB01. The sequence continues at coordinate 50,089 of JBDHTL010000008.1, forward strand.
TCGAAGAAGCTGGAAGAGGCGGCGTAAGTAGGATTGTCATTCCCGACGCGTGAAGCGCGATCGGGAATCCAGAGATTCATTATCGATTCTGGATGCCCGCTTTCGCGGGCATGACATGGCGGGAGCGGGAGGAAACAGAATGTCGACCGACAAGGCCGCGATCGAACAAGCGGTCCAGACCTATTTTGACGGCCTCTACGAAGGAGACGCCGACAAGCTCGGCTCCGTCTTTCATCCCACGAGCGAGCTGACATTCGTGCAGGAGGGCAAGATCGTCGTGTGGACGCGCGACCAGTGGCTCGACAATGTGCGCAAGCGCGGAAGCGCCAAGTCGAAAGGCTCCGCGCGCGAGGACGCCATCCTGTCATTCGACCAGTCGGGCCCCGACACGGCCTGCGTGAAGGTCAAGTGCCAGCTGCCGCCGGCCTATTTCACGGATTATCTCGTCTTCGCGAAAGCGGATGGGACGTGGAAAGTTGCGCAGAAGGTCTTTGCGACTGTGGTGAAGAAATAGGGCGCACCCTTGCCTCCCCGCTTGCGGGGAGGTCGCATTGCGCAGCAATGCGGGTGGGGTTGCAAACGACCGGGCGGCGCGCAGCGGCGTGAGCCCCACCCGTCGCCTGCGGCGACACCCTCCCCGCGTGTACGAAGTCGGCTGTTGCCGACTTCGACCAGATACGGGGAGGGAGAGCGCTCACCTCTTCGCCAGCGCCGCTTCCCTGATCTTCGTCAGCGTCGTGGCCGGCGTGATCGCGTCGGGGTCGATCTTCACGTGGATGATGGAGGGCTTGCCGGAAGCGACGCAGCGCTCGAACGCCGGCATGAAGTCGTCCGTCTTGTCCACGAACTCGCCATGCCCGCCGAAGGCGCGCGCATAATCGGCGAAGTTCGGGTTCTTCAACACCGTGCCGCTGATGCGTCCCGGATATTCGCGTTCCTGATGCATGCGGATCGTGCCGTACATGCCGTTGTCGACGACGACGAACACGATCGGCAGATCGTATTGCACGGCGGTGGCGAATTCCTGTCCGTTCATCAGGAAGCAGCCGTCGCCCGCGAAACTGACCACGGTCTTGTCCGGGAAAGCGCGCTTGGCGCCGACGGCGGCCGGCACGCCATAGCCCATCGAGCCCGAGGTGGTGGCGAGCTGCGAACCGAATTTCGGAATGCGCAGGAAGCGCCCGACGAACGTGTTGTAATTGCCGGCGCCCGAGGTCACGATGAAATCCTCGCCGAGCTTTTCGCGCAATCGCGTCAGCGCCTGTCCGAGCTGCATGGCGCCGGGGATCTGCGGCGCGCTGTCCGTCCACGTCATGTAATCGGCATGCGCCGCCTCCGCCGCGCCGGCCCACGCGATTGTATTCGGCGGCTGCGCGCTTTCCAGTTGCGCGCAGAACGCCTGCGGCGTCGCGTTGATGGCGAGCGTGGGATGATAGACGCGGCCGAGTTCGTTGGCGTCGGCGTGCACATGCACGAAGCTCTGGCGCGGGATCGGGATTTCGAACAGCGTGTAGCTCTGCGACGGCATTTCCGCCATGCGGCCGCCAACCAGAAGGACGAGGTCGGCCTCCTTCACGCGCGCAAGAAGTTTCGGATTGGGGCCGATGCCGAGTTCCCCGGCGAAGTTCTTGTGCGCGTTCGGAAACAGCATGGCGCGGCGGAACGAGGTCGCCACCGGCAGATCGAAACGCTCGGCGAAGCGCACGAACGAATCGACCGCCTTCGCGGTCCAGCCCGAACCGCCGAGAATGGCGATCGGAGCCTTTGCGGCCCACAACAGCTTCTGCAATTCGGCCATCTGCGTCAGGCCGGGCCATGTCGGCGCAGGCTCGACACGTACGGAATCGACGGCCTCCGCGGTCTCGACCAGCATGTCCTCCGGCAGCGAGATCACGACCGGGCCGGGGCGGCCCTGCATCGCCACATGGAAGGCGCGCGAAACGATTTCCGGAATGCGCGCGGGATCGTCGATCTCGGCGACCCATTTCGCCGTCGAGCCGAAGAAGGCCTTGAAATCCATCTCCTGGAACGCGCCGCGCTGGCGCATGGAGCGCTCGATTTGCCCGACGAACAGGATGAGCGGCGTGGAATCGTGCTCGGCGATGTGGATGGCGTGCGCCGCGTTGGTCGCGCCCGGCCCGCGCGTCACGAAGGCGATTCCGGGCCGCCCGGTCAGCCGCGCGGTCGCTTCGGCGGCCAGCGCCGCGCCCGTCTCCTGCCGGCACACGGTGATCTCGACGGATGAATCATGCAGCGCGTCGAGCACGGCGAGATAGGATTCCCCGGGCACGCAGAACACATGTTTCACGCCCTGGATCGCAAGCTGGTCGACGAGAATCTGCCCGCCGGTGCGGAGCGAGTTGGATTGCTGTTTCATCCGTGTCGGGGCGAGGCCCCCTCCCTTCCCTCCCCCGCTACGCGGGAGAGGGGACGACAATCGCTCGTGATTACGATACGTGATGCAGCCGCGTATCTGCCCCCTCTCCCGCGAAGCGGGGGAGGGTTGGGGAGGGGTCAGGCCGCCCCGCCCCATGCAGGATCGGCCAGCACCTCCGCCGTATGCTCGCCCAGCGCCGGCGCGTGACGCGGCGAGGCGGCGGGGACGCCGTCGATCATGATCGCCGAGCGTACGCCGGGCGTGGAGCCGCCTTTCGCCTTCGGGTTCGGCCGGTCGATGCGCATGCCGCGATGGATGACCTGCGGGTCCGCGAACACGTCGGGGATCGTGTTGATCGGCCCCGCCGGCACGCCGAGCGCGTCGAGCTTCGGCAGAAGTTCCGCGCGCGTGAATTGCGAGGTCAGCGCATTCAGCTTTTCGTCCATCGCCTTGCGGTTGACGGCGCGCGACGGCATTTCGGCGAACAGCGGATCGTCGGCCATCCCGGGCGCGCCGAGCGCGGTCACCAGCTTGCGGAACTGCCCGTTGTTGGCGGTGGCGATGATGATGTCGCCGTCCGCCACCTTGTAGACGTCGTAGGGCGTCACGTTGGGATGGGCGTTGCCCATGCGCTTGCCCGCCGTGCCGCCGACGAAATAGTTCAGCGCCTGGAAGCCGAGCACGGCGGTCACGCTGTCGATCAGCGCGCAGTCGATATAGGCGCCTTCGCCGGTCTTCTGGCGACGGATGATCGCCGCCTGGATGGCGTTCGCCGCGTACATGCCGGTGAAAATGTCGACGATGGAAATGCCGACCTTGGTCGGCGGCCCGTCGGGCTGCCCGGTTACATGCATGATGCCGCCCATGCCCTGCAGCAGGAAGTCGTAGCCCGCGCGCGGCGCATAGGGTCCGGTCTGGCCAAAGCCGGTGATCGAGCAATAGATCACGTCCGGCTTCACTTTCTTCAGGCCCTCGTAGTCGAGCCCGAACTTCTTCAGGCCGCCGAGCTTGAAGTTCTCGATCACGACATCGGCGTTGGCGGCCAGCCGCCGCACCAGCGCGCGGCCTTCCTCCGTCTCGAAATCGGCCTCGATGCAGCGCTTGCCGCGATTGCAGCCGTAGAAATAGGCGGCGCCCAGCTTCTCGCCGTCTTCGCTCTCCACGAAGGGCGGCCCCCATTGCCGCGTGTCGTCGCCTTCGCGCGCGCGCTCGACCTTGACGACGTCGGCGCCGAGATCGGCGAGCAATTGCCCGGCCCAGGGGCCGGCGAGAATGCGGGCGAGTTCGAGGACGCGGATGCCGGCGAGTGGTTCGGTCATGTCTGGGGCGTTTCCGGGTTGGGACCTGGTTCTTCAATCCCGGCATTCTAGCCCGACTACCCCGATCGGAGGCAATCGTGTCTGACAGGATCAGGGTGGGAGACAGGGTTGCGCGGACGTCATCGACAAGCGCCGGGCCGAGCGAACGCCTCGCGCGGCGATCACGCGATTGTCATCGCGGGAATCGCCGCACGGGATGATCCTGTGCGGGGTGCGCAGCGTAGATGACGCGTTGCCCTTGGGAGGATCATCATGAACAGACGCGACAGCCTGAAGCTTCTGACTGGCGCCGCCGCGCTTGCCGCCTTTGCGCCCGCCCGCGCATTCGCGCAGGCCGCCGCGCCGTTCAAGCTCCCGCCGCTCGGCTACGCCAACGACGCGCTCGAGCCGCATATCGACGCCACGACGATGATGATCCATCATGACCGGCATCACGCCGCCTATGTGACGAACGCCAACGGTCTCGTCGGCAAATGGCCGGAACTTGCCACGACGCCGATCGAGACGGTCCTCGCCGATCTCTCGAAGGTTCCCGAAGCCGTGCGGGCCGGCGTGCGCAACAATGTCGGCGGCCACTGGAACCACACGTTCTTCTGGGACCTGATGACGCCCGGCGGCGCGAAGGAGCCGACCGGCGAACTCAAGGGCGCCATCGACGCGATGGGCGGCCTTGCGGGCGTCAGCGAGAAGGTGAATGCGGCCGGTCTCGCGCGCTTCGGCTCGGGCTGGGCCTGGCTGGTCGTCAAGGACAGGAAGCTCGACGTG
>JBDHTL010000009.1:0-50930 GCA_039808645.1 Rhodoblastus sp.
GCCGACGGGAGCGCCGGGCGCTGGCCGCGCGGCTTGCGTCGCCTGAGCCGCAGGCGCCCGCGCCGGCTGAGCCTTGGCCTCCTGCGCCTGGACGGGCTGCTTGCGCGGACGTCCACGCTTGCGCGGCGCCAGCGGCGCGAGATCGTCGAGACCGGGTTGCTTGCGCGGACGGCCGCGACGCCGCGGCGCCTCCGACGGGTCGGCGTCCACCGCGGCCTTGGCGGCGTCCATCTTCGCTTCCGTCACCAGACACGGCAGGATGCGCCGCTGCGCGTCGCCGGCCGCGGGCGGCGCGGTCGCGACGGACGCAAAGATCGCCGCAGCCGCCGGCGACGCCGCGGTTGCGGGCGCCATGTCGGCGAGGGACGGCTTCCTGGCGAGCGACGTCGGACGCCGCTTGACTTCAACAGTGAAGGATTTCGGTTGTTTGCGCATGTATCGGGGGGCTCTGCGGACCGTCGCCGACAGCCGGCGGAATCGGCGGTTGCAAGTGTTCAATTGTCTTGCATGCAGCGTCCGTTGCGTCAACGCGCGGCAGGATCAGCGCGATCCGATCCCTGCGCCGCTCGCGACGCCGCGAAGCCGGTCGACCATCCTGTCGGTCTCAAGCGCCTCGCGCGCACGCTCCTCGCGTTCGCTCGCCCAGGCTATGGCGGCGCACAGGCGCAGGTAGCGCCCTTGCCGCAGGGCCATGTCGACGAACGAGGCGTTGTCGAACATCGCCTGAAGTTTTTCGCGCCGCGCCGAAGCGCGCGCCAGCGCCGCCCGGCGATCCGTCGCCGGCGCCCGTGTCGTTTCGATTCGCTTCTCGGCCGCGCCCATGACCACTCCTGATATCGCAGCCTAGCGCGGCGATGGTTTACGGGCGGTTTACTCCGTTCGCTGAAAGTACAATACCACACACAAGGCGTTTCGCGCGTTCGCGCGCATCGATCGCAGTTTACGAACGTTCTGAAAGGCTTGGATATGCCCACGCAGGCATGTTCGCGCAGGCGCCTCAAAGCGCCGCATCATCGGCGTCAACACTGACGCAGCGTCAGCCTTTACTTCGCGTCGGCTGCTGGTAACGTTTCCTTCAGTATCGGCGACGGGTAAAATGGAACAAGGATCATGAACGCGCATCAGCGCGTGCCGTCATTCAACGAAAAAGTCGCGGAAGTCCTCAAGACCGTGTCGTATCGTATTGCGCGGACCGAGGAGGACCGCGACGCGATATTCGCCTTGCGATATCGCGGTTATCTGCTGGACGGCGGCATCGGGCCGAACGCGCGCGAGCGGTTCCGGGATCCCTGGGACGAGACCGCGAATGCGATCGTCATGGGCATGTATTTCGGCGAGCGGCTCGCCAGCACCGTGCGCTTTCACATCAACGACGCGCCCGACGCCCGCATGCCGGCGATGGAGACGTTCGGCGACGTGCTCGCCCCCTATCTCGCCTCGGGCAAGCTGATCATCGATCCCACGCGCTTCGTCATCGAGCCGGAATTCGCGCGCATGGGGCCGGACCTGCCCTTTCTGACGCTGCGCATGATCTCGATGGCGGCCGAGCATTTCGGCGCCGGCTATGTGCTGGCGACCGTGCGCGCCGAGCATGTCGTCATGTATCGCCGCGTGATCGGACACAAGCCGATCAGCGAGCCGCGGACCTATCCGATGCTCGCGCGCAAGATCGCCTGCATGATCGTCGATATCGACACGCTGCGCGCCACGGCCTACGGCCGCCATCCCTTCCTGCAATCAACGCCGGAAGAACGCGCCGCCATCTTCGGGCCGATCGCGCCGTAACGCTACGCTCACGCCAAGGTTACAGCGGTCGGGATCGCATGCGTCGCCATGTCGCTCGGCGCAATTTCCGCCTGACCTTTGTCAAGCCTTGCGGCAGATCAAAGCGCGGTTTACCTGTGCGCCTACATATGCAGAAATTCGAATACATAAGGCGTCGGCTGCCATGAGCGAAGATTCCACCATTATCACTGGACCGCTCTACGCCGCCCGCAAGAAGGTCTATCCGCAGGCGACGCACGGCACGTACCGGCGCATCAAGTGGGGCCTGCTGATCTTCTGCCTGTCGGTCTATTATTTCCTGCCTTTCGTGCGCTGGGACCGCGGTCCGGGCCTGCCGAACCAGGCCGTGATGGTCGACCTGCCGCACCGGCGCTTCTATTTCTTCTTCATCCAGCTGTGGCCGCAGGAGGTCTATTTCTTCACCGGCCTGCTGGTGCTCGCCGCGCTGACGCTCTTCCTCATGAACGCGCTCGCCGGCCGCATCTGGTGCGGCTACCTGTGCTGGCAAACGGTGTGGACCGACCTGTTCTACGCGGTCGAACGCTGGGTCGAGGGCGACCGGCGCGATCGCATCATGAAGGACAAGAAGGGCTGGACCTTCCAGCACATGCGCGAGGTCGCGCTGAAGCACTTCCTGTGGCTGATGATCGCCTGGTGGACCGGCGGCGCGTGGGTTCTCTACTTCTCCGACGCGCCGACGCTGGTGAAGGAACTCGCCACCTTCCAGGCGCCGTTCACGGCCTATCTGTGGATCGGCATCCTGACGGCGACCACCTACATTTTCGCCGGCCATATGCGCGAGCAGGTGTGCCTCTACATGTGCCCCTGGCCGCGCATCCAGGCGGCGCTGACCGACGAATGGGCGCTCAACGTCACCTACAAGGTCGATCGCGGCGAACCGCGCATGTCGGTGAAGAAGGCCGAGGCCGCCCATCTCAAGGGGCTGGCGGCCGGCGATTGCATCGACTGCAACCAGTGCGTCGCCGTCTGCCCGACGGGCGTCGACATCCGCAAGGGCCTGCAGCTCGGCTGCGTGCAATGCGGCCTGTGCATCGACGCCTGCGACAACGTGATGAAGGAGATCGGCCGCCCGACGCGCCTGATCGGCTACGACACCGACAGCAACATGGCGCGCCGCCGGGAAGGCAAGCCGCCGATCTATCGCCCGATCCGCCCGCGCACGATTCTCTACGCCAGCGTGATGGCGATCGTCGGCTCGGTCATGCTCTACGCGCTGATGCATCGCACCACCGCGCTGATCGCCGCGCAGCACAACCGCAACCCGCTCTACGTCGCGCTGTCCGACGGGCAGGTGCGCAACGACATGACCGTGCATCTGTCCAACAAGGGCGGCGTGCCGCGCACATTCGCGCTGACGCTGCAGGGACTGGATCAGGCCAAACTCGCCGCCGTCGGCGTCGAGCCCGCCGTCGATGGACGACTGCTGGTGGAGGTCGAGCCCGATCGCGTGCGCGACCTGCGGGTCAGCGTCACGGCGCGCGGCGATGCGATCAAGGCGGACAATACGCCGATCACGATCGTCGCGACCGACGTCGCCAACGGCGAGGTCCTCACCGTCGGCGAGCATTTCTTCGCGCCGAAATAGCGGGCGCCATTCGCGCCAAAGCAAAGGTCCGCCGGCGAAATCGCCCGCGGGCCTTCTTGTGTTCCGAACAGCGTCTCAGTTGGTGCGGTAGACCGCGCCCTGCGTCGCCGCGAAATCGGCAATCGGCGTTTCGCCGGCGATCGTCTTGGTGCCGAGCGACACCAGCGGCGTCGCGCCCGAGGGCATGTAGACGTCGACGCGCGAGCCGAAGCGGATGAGGCCGAAACGCTGCCCGACCGCCAGCGTCTCGCCCTCGCGCGAGAAGGAGACGATGCGGCGCGCGATGAGGCCGGCGATCTGCACCACGCCGAATGTTCCACGCGGCGTGTCGATGACGAGGCCGTTGCGCTCGTTGTCCTCGCTCGCCTTGTCGAGATCGGCGTTGACGAACAGGCCCGGCTTGTAGGCGATCCGCGCGATGCGGCCGGCGACCGGCGCGCGGTTCACGTGGCAGTCGAAGACCGACATGAAGATGGAGATGCGGTGCATCGGCTCCGCGCCGAGGCCGAGTTCGGGCGGCGGCGCGAAGGAGCCGATCGAGCAGACATAGCCGTCGGCCGGCGCCACGACGAGGCCGTCGCGATCGGGCGTGACGCGTGCGGGATCGCGGAAGAAGTAGGCGCACCACAGCGTCAGCAGCGCGCCGATCCAGCCGAGCGGCGGCCAGATCCAATGCAGGATCAGCGAAGCGATCGCGAAAGCCGAAATGAAAACATAGCCTTCCGGGTGGATCGGCACGATCTGGCGGCGGACGGATTCGTAGAGAGACATGGAGAAGCCTTCTGTTGAGGGCTCACATAGCGGAAAGCGGGAACCAGCGCCACCGAGGTCGCCGATAAGCTCACGCGCTCCGCTTGGCGGGCGCGATGGCCGAGCGACGCGGAAGAACGGCAATTTGCTTGCCCAAATCCCGTTCGGCCACCCGCAACTCGTACAATTGCTGCAAATTCATCCAGAATTGCGCGCTGGTTCCGAACCAGTGCCCCAAACGAAGCGCCGTGTCGGCCGTTATGCCTCTTTGGCCGTTGATGATGCTCGTCACCCTGTTGACGGGAACGTCGATCTGGCGCGCAAGCTCTGCCGCCGAAATGCCGATTTCGCGCAACTCCTCGCCGAGGTGTTCGCCCGGATGAATCGGTGTACGCGTCGTGGCCATGTTCATCCTCAGTGATAGTCGACGATTTCTACGTCGCTTGAACCAGCCGCTCCTTCGGGCCAAACGAAGCAAATCCGCCATTGGTCATTGATCCTGATGGACCATTGCCCCAGGCGGTCGCCCTTGAGCGCTTCCAGCCGATTGCCCGGTAAGGCGCGCAGGTCGCTCAGTTCGGTCGCGGCATCGAGCCGATCCAGCCGCACTTCAGCCTGCCGGGCGAAGGCGGAGAACTCTTTGACGCGTCGGCCCTCTGCGAAAGCGGCCGTGCGCTTGTCGCGATAGCCAAGGATCATCGGGGGAAACTTAGCGGCAATTACGCATTGCGTAAAGCGTAATTCTGGATCACGCCTCGATGTTCACCCGAACGCTCTGCCCCTCCTCGGCGGCGGCCCGCCGCAGGGCCTCCTCGGCGTCATGGACCTCGCGCTGGCGGTTCCACATGCCGGCGTAAACGCCGCCCTGCGCCAGCAATTCCTCGTGCCGGCCGCGCTCGACGATGCGGCCCTGGTCGAGCACGATGATCTCGTCGGCGTTGACCACGGTCGAGAGGCGATGAGCGATGACCAATGAGGTTCTGCCGCGTGAAACCCGCTCCAGCGCATCCTGGATTTCGCGCTCGGTAAAACTGTCCAGCGCGGACGTCGCCTCGTCCAGCACGAGGATCGGCGGCGCCTTGAGGATGGTGCGGGCCAGCGCGACACGCTGCTTTTCGCCGCCCGAGAGTTTCAGGCCGCGTTCGCCGACCTGCGCGTCGTAGCCGCCCGGCACGATGCCGATGAAGCGGTCGATCTGCGCCATGCCGGCCGCGTCGCGTATCTCCTCGATGCTCGCGTCCCAGCGCCCGTAGCGGATGTTGTAGCCGATCGAATCGTTGAACAGCACCGTGTCCTGCGGAACGATGCCGATGGCGCGGCGCAGGGATTCCTGCGTGACGGACGAAATGTCCTGCCCGTCGATCGTGATGCGCCCGCGCTGGGGCTCGTAGAAGCGGAAGATCAGGCGCGACAGCGTCGACTTGCCGGCGCCGGAAGGGCCGACGATCGCCACTGTCTTGCCCGCCGGCACTTCGAAATCGACGCCCTTCAGGATCTCGCGCTGCGGATCGTAGTGGAAGAAGACGTTCTCGAAACGCACGACGCCATCGGCGACGACGAGCGGCTTGGCGCCGGGCCTGTCGACGATCTCCGCCTTCTGCTCGAGAATCTCGAACATCGATTCGATGTCGATCACCGCCTGCCGGACCTCGCGGTAGAACATGCCCATGAAGTTCAGCGGCTGGTAGAGCTGGATCATCATGGCGTTGATCAGCACGAAGTCGCCGATCGTGTTGCGCCCTTCCCTTATGCCTGACACGCACATGATCATCACCGCCGTCAGCCCGATGGTGAAGATCGCGGCCTGGCCGGCGTTCAGGACGGCGAGCGAGGTGTAGCTCGCCACGCTGTTCTTCTCGTAGCGCGCCATCGACTTGTCGTAGCGCGCCGCCTCGCGCTGCTCGGCGTTGAAATATTTGACCGTCTCGTAGTTGAGCAGGCTGTCGATCGCCTTGGTGTTGGCGTCGTTGTCGCTCTCGTTCATCGAACGGCGGATTTCGATCCGCCAGTTGGTGGCGATCGTCGTGAATGTCATGTAGGCGACGATCATCGCGATCGTGACCATCGCATAGCGCCAGTCGTACTGGATGAAGAAGACGGCGAGGATCAGCGCGAATTCGATCAGCGTCGGCAGGCCGGTCAGCGTGACCATGCGCACCATCGTCTCGATGGCGTTGCGCCCGCGCTCGAGCACACGCGTCAGCGCGCCGGTCTTGCGTTCGAGATGATAGCGCAGCGACAATTCGTGCATGTGCACGAAAACGTCGTTGGCGAGGCGCCGCACGGCGTTCATGGCGACGGCGGCGAACAGCGCGTCGCGCGCCTGGGTGAAGCCCGCCATGGCCGTGCGCAGGAGGCCGTAGATCAGCGTCATCGCGATCGGGCCGGCGAGCGCAGCGGGCAGGCCATCGACGCGCACGCCCTCCGCGGTCAGCGAATCCGTCGCCCATTTGAAGGAATAGGGAACGGCGATCGTGACCAGCTTGGCGACGATCAGCGCCGCAAAGGCGAGGAATATCCGGGCCTTGAGATCGAGACGGTCGCGCGGCCAGATGTAGGGCCAGAGCCTGCGCCCGGTCGATACGAGCGTGGCGCTGGTCTCGGGCTGGTCGGACGCGTCGACGGATTGCGCGGAAAAATGCTGCATGTTCGAACCGGCTGAATTTGCGCCAGATATAGGCGTTCCGGGGCGCAAATGACACCGGCCCGCCAGCATAAGCGGCGCCCGGCCGGCGCAGGGAGAATTGACTGGCGAGGCCGCCTGGGGAAAAACGCGGGCTTTCGTGCGGCGCTCGCCGTTCGTTTCGAGGATCACAGATGCGTAGAGCCTTCTTTGCGGCGCTGAGCCTGGCGGCGCTCGCCGCGCCGGCATGGGCGGCCGAGCCTTACGGCGTATGGCGACGGCCCGAGGACGGGACGACCTTCACATTCTTCCGGTGCGGCGCCGGCCTCTGCGTGAAGGTGAAGGGCGTCACCGATCCGGCGGACAGGAAATTCGTCGGCGCGATGGTGTTTTCCGGCGCAGGCAAGATCGGTCCCAACGTCTGGCAAGGCCAGGTGAAGAATCTCGAGGACGGCCAGACCTATATGGGCAAGATCACCCTCAACGGCGCAAATTCCGTCACGCTCGACGGCTGTGTGCTCGGCGGAGCGATCTGCAAGGGGGAAACCTGGTCGCGGGTGCGGTAGGCTTGCGCGGCCGCGCGACGTCGCCCGCCAGACGCGCGCGGCGAAAAAGCGGATCGATGCCGCCCGAATGCGGACTGATCCGGTCTCGCCGAATCGGACGACGGAGCTTGCGTTGAATATCTGTGTCTATTGCGGTTCGGCGAACGGTACGGAGCCGCATTTCGTGAAGGCCGCTGAAGAACTGGGCAACCGCATCGGCGCGGCGGGCCATGGGCTCGTCTATGGCGGCGGCGACAACGGCCTGATGGGCAAGGTGGCGCGCGCGACGCTCGCCGCCGGCGGGCGCGTGGTCGGAATCATCCCGGATTTCCTGAAGAATCGCGAGAGCATGCTGCACGAGGCGCAGGAACTCGTCGTCGTGCCGGACATGCATACGCGCAAGCGCATGATGTTCGAGCGCGCGGACGCTTTCGTCGCGCTGCCCGGCGGCGTGGGCACGCTGGAGGAACTTGTCGAGCAACTCACCTGGGTCCAGCTCGGCCGGCACACCAAGCCTGTCGTGATCGCGGACATCGGCGGATTCTGGCGACCGCTGCTGTCGCTGTTCGCGCATATGCGCAACAGCGGCTTCATCCGGCAGGAATTCGAGCTGCGCTATCTCGTCGCCGAACGCGTGGCCGATATTTTGCCGATGATCGAGAGCGTGCTCGCGCGGCAGGATCAGGTCGGCGTGCGGGTGGAGACGATCGATCCGAGATTGTAGTCTGGGCAATCGGCAGTCGGCATTCGGCGGTGCAAAGCACCGATTGCCGACTGCCAAATGCCCAATGCCTAAATCGCCCCCGACGCCATCAGCTTGTAGTTGATCGAATCCACCAGCGCCTGGAACGAGGCGTCGATGACGTTGGCGGAGACGCCGACCGTAGACCAGCGCTCGCCATCCTTGTCGGCGCATTCGATCAGCACGCGCGTGACCGCATCCGTGCCGCCCTGGAAGACGCGCACGCGATAGTCGACGAGCTCCACGTCCTCGATATGCTTCTGGAAGCGACCGAGATCCTTGCGCAGCGCCACGTCGAGCGCATTGACCGGTCCGTTGCCCTCGGCGGCCGAGATCAGCAGTTCGCCGTCGACGCGCACCTTCACGATGGCCTCCGACGCCGTCACCAGATCGCCCTTGGCGTTGAAGCGACGCTCGACATTCACGGAATAGCGCTCGACATCGAAATAATCCGGCAATTGCCCGAGCACGCGCTTGGCGAGCAGCAGGAAGGAAGCGTCGGCGCCCTCATAGGCATAGCCCTGCGCTTCCTTTTCCTTCACCTCGTCGAGCAGGCGCGAGAGGCGCGGATCGTTCTTGTCGAGCGTCACGCCGAGGCGTTCGAGTTCGGAGAGGATGTTCGACTTGCCGGCCTGATCGGACACCAGCACCTTGCGCTTGTTGCCGACCGCATCGGGCAGAACGTGTTCGTAGGTGCGCGGGTCCTTCAGCACCGCCGAAGCATGAATGCCGGCCTTGGTGGCGAAGGCGCTGGCGCCGACATAGGGCGCATGACGGTTCGGCGCGCGATTCAGGAGTTCGTCGAAAGCATGGCTCGCCTTGGTGAGATGCGTCAGCTTTTCGGCCGTCACGCCGATCTCGAATTTCTCCGCGAACTCCGGCTTCAGCAGCAGCGTCGGAATGATCGAAGTCAGGTTGGCGTTGCCGCAGCGTTCGCCGAGCCCGTTGAGCGTTCCCTGGATCTGCCGAGCGCCGGCGCGCACCGCGGCGAGCGAATTGCCGACGGCGTTTTCCGTATCGTTATGCGCGTGGATGCCGACGTGGTCGCCGGGAACGTGTTTCACGACCTCGCCGACGATTGCTTCGATCTCGTGCGGCAGCGTGCCGCCGTTTGTGTCGCAGAGCACGACCCAGCGCGCCCCGGTGTCGTAGGCCGCTTTCGCGCAGGCGAGCGCGTAGTCCGGATTGGCCTTGTAGCCGTCGAAGAAATGCTCGCAATCGACGATGGCTTCGCGGCCCTTCTCGATAGCATAGGCGACGGAATCGCGGATGCCCTCGAGATTGTCCTCGAGCGAGCATTCGAGGGCGACATGCACCTGATAGTCCCAGGTCTTGGCGACATAGACGATGGTATCGGCGTCGGCCGCCACGAGGCCCGCGACGCCGGGGTCGTTGGCGGCGGACCGGCCGGCGCGCTTGGTCATGCCGAAGGCGGCGAATTTCGCCTTCACCTTCGGGCGCTTGCCGAAGAACTCGGTGTCGAGCGGATTGGCGCCGGGATAGCCGCCTTCAATGTAGTCCAGCCCGAGATCGTCGAGCATCTTCGCGATCGCGCGCTTGTCCTCGATCGAGAAGTCGACGCCGGTCGTCTGCGCGCCGTCGCGCAAGGTCGTGTCGAACAGGGTCAGTCTTTCGCGGGCCATCAGTGCGGCTTTCCTTGCGCTGGCGAAGCCAGCTGCTTCTTCATCGTGGTGTTGGCGAACCATTCGCCATTGAGCGAAACCGTGTTGCGCTGCGTGGCGACGTAGCCGCGGCCCTTGAAGAAGTCGTGCGCGACATCGGAGGCGTCGGTTTCGATTTCCTTCAGCCCGCGCGCGGCGGCGAGTTTTTCGATGGCGTCGGCAAGCGTGGTGGCGACGCCCTGACGCGCATGATGTGGCGAGACGTAGAGCAGATCGAGCGCGCCGTTGGCGAAGGAGGCAAAGCCGGCGATCTCGCGATCTCGGATAGCGACGAGCGTCAACGCATTGGCGAGACGCTGCGCGAAAGTCGCGAGATCGTCCGACGCCGCGGCCCAGGCGACGCGCTGGTCGTCGGTGTAGTCTTCGACCGCGAGGATTTCGACGCTGTCGCGGAAGAGCCGCGCGAGCGCAGGGGCGTCGGCGGGGAGAAAGGGGCGAAGGGAGATGGTCACCGCTTCACCTCCCACGTAGTCGCGCCATCCTTGTTGTCCTTGAGCGCGATGCCCATGGCGAGTAGCTCGTCGCGGATGCGGTCGGACTCCGCCCAGTTCCTGGCTCTGCGGGCTTCGAGCCGGGCGGCGATGAGCTTTTCGACTTTCGCGGCGAGTTCTTCGCTGATTTCGGGCGCTGCCGGGCGGAACGACGAAAGATCGATCCCGACGAGGCCGAGATTGGCGAGCAAAGCCGCGCGATCGGTTCGGCGCAACTGGTGCAGATGCGCTTCGGCCCGCGCGAAATTGAGATCGTCCGCCAATGCGTCGACAAATTCCGAAGTGACCTGCGAGGAACGATCGTTCGCGGTTTCGGACGCCCAATCCTGCAGCGTCCTTTCCGCTTCCTCCAGCGCGCGCACCGAAAAGTCGATCGGTTGCCGGTAATGCGTCTTCAGCATCGCCAGCCGCAGCACCTCGCCCGGCCATTTGCGCCCGCCGAACTTCTCCGTATGCAGCAACTCGTGGATCGTGACGAAATTGCCGAGGCTCTTCGACATCTTCTCGCCTTCGACCTGCAGGAAGCCGTTGTGCATCCAGACGTTGGCCATGACCGGCGTTTCGAAGCAGCACCGCGATTGGGCGATTTCGTTTTCGTGGTGCGGGAAGACGAGGTCTATGCCGCCGCCGTGGATGTCGAAGGTTTCGCCGAGATGCTTCCAGCTCATCGCCGAGCATTCGATGTGCCAGCCCGGACGCCCCCTGCCCCACGGGCTGTCCCAGCCGGGTTCGCTGGCCGACGACGGCTTCCACAGCACGAAATCCATGTCGCCCTTCTTGTAGGGCGCGACGTCGACGCGCGCGCCGGCGATCATTTCGTCGAGCGGACGGCGCGACAGGCGGCCGTAGTCCGGCATGGAGGGCACGGAGAAGAGAACGTGCCCGTCCGCCGCATAGGCGTGGTCGCCCGCGATCAGTCGCTCGATGATGGCGATCATCTCGGCGATATGTTCCGTCGCGCGCGGCTGCACTGTCGGCTCGAGGCAGCCGAGCGCCTTCACGTCGGCCTGGAAGATCCTGTTCGTCTCTTCGGTGAGATCGCGGATCGATACGCCGCGCTCGGCGGCGCGCGCGTTGATCTTGTCGTCCACGTCCGTGATGTTGCGGACGTAGGTCACCTGCTTCTCGCCGTAGAGGCGCCGCAGCAGGCGATAGAGCACGTCGAAGACGATGACCGGGCGCGCGTTGCCGATATGGGCGTAGTCGTAGACCGTGGGACCGCAGACATACATGCGCACGTTCTGCGCATCGATTGGGACGAAATCCTCCTTCGCGCGCGTCAGCGTGTTGTAGAGCCTGAGGCGGGGCGTCGACATGAGCGGTCCTTGAATCGATCCTTTGGCCTGCCGGCCGGACCATCCAAATCGCGCGAGGACATGACGGATCCAGCCAGCGGGTGGGCTAGCGGATAATAATGCTCCGGCAGATGCGGGCGGCGTTCGTCATGGGCGCGACCATGAGGGCAAGACGCGGCCCGCGTCAAGCCCGCGCAAGCCCCGGCTCTTAATCGTTTGGAAACCGTTGCGGTCGAATATCGGGCCGCTGTCGGACCATCTGATCGAGCCCCGTTATGACTTTCGTCGAGTTCGAGCACCGCGTTCTGCCCCGCATCATCCTTCCGCTGATGGCGGGTCTCGTGCTGGCGGCCATCGCCGGCCGCTCGCAGGTCCAGGCCGCGGATCGCAATTCCTTCGTCATCAACGACAACGAGGGCTACGGCATAACGGAATGCCTGACCAACGGAACGGCCTGCGGCCGCATCGTGGCGGACGCCTGGTGCGAGGCGCACGGGCATGGCCAGGCGGTGGCCTTCGGCCGCGCCGACGACGTGACGGGCGCCGTCAAGCCCGACACGCAGGACGACAAGGCGAAACTGCAGACGGTCGCCAATCAGGTGCGGGCGAATTCGCTGATCGTCACCTGCGAGAATTGAGCCGGGTTCTCCGGCCCCCTCCCCCGTCGCTAATCCTTCGAGAATTCGCCGCAGCGCACGACCTCGTTGGTCGCGCCCCAGGGCTGGATCGCCACGGCCGAGGTCGAGTTCTTAGGCGAGCCGTCGATCAGCTTGTCCGAATAGACCATGTAGACCAGGACGTTGCGGCGGGCGTCGCAGCCGCGCACGATCTGCATGCGCTTGAACACGAGCGACCGGCGCTCGCTGAACACAACATCGCCCTGCGAGAATTTCTCCTTGATCTTGATCGGCCCGTACTGGCGGCAGGCGATCGAGACGTCGGACAATTCCTCGGCCACGCCGAACATGCCGGACACGCCGCCCTTTTCCGGGACGGTGTAATGGCAGACGACGCCGTCGACGAGCGGATCGTCGATCGCATAGGTCGCCAGCTTGTCGTTCGGCGTCATCAGCTTGAACGTCGTCGATTTACGGAAAATCAGCTCCTGCGCCGAAGCGGGGCTGGCCGCGACGCCGAGCCCGAGGGCGGCGGCGATTAGAAGGCGGGCGGTATTCAGCGGCGACATTGACCTCTCCGTTACAGGCGCGCCGCACATATGGCGATGACTGCGCCCGCTGCAAAGGGCGCTCGCAAGGCTCGCGCCAGCGCCCCTTTGGCGTTTTGGCGCGACATCGCCACAATCGCCGCCCAGAACAGATTCGTCCAACCCGGCCTTCGGCCCGTGAGAGCGATTACGATGAGTTTCCTGGCCGGCCTGCGGCGCGCCGGCTTCCTTCTGTTCCTGGCGACGGCGGCGCTGCCCGTGCAGCGGGCGGCCGCGCAGGTCGACTGCAATCGGCTTTCCCAGCAGATCGCCTCGCTCGCCAACAGCGGCGGCTCACAGCAGGCGGCCGCGGCGGCAAACCGCCAGCAGGGCGAGATCGCGCGACTTGCGGCGCATGCGCGCGCCATCGGCTGCGGCCGGCCGCATTTCCTGTTCTTCGACGACCGGCCGGCGCAATGCGACGGGCTCAACGCGCGCATCGAGAGCATGCGGGCGAGCCTGGCGCAGATGCAGCGAGCCGCCTATGGCGGCGGCGGGCTGCGCCAGCAATTGCAGAGCCAGTACGACGCCTATTGCCGGGGGCAGCGCGCGCCCGATTTCCTCGAGCGCCTGTTCGGCGGGCGCGACCAGGTGATCTATCCGCCGGCCGGCCCGCCCGACGACGGCGCCGTCATGGAGCCGCAGGACGCCACGCCGCGCGGCGGTTCGGAAGCCGTCTGCGTGCGCACCTGCGACGGCTCGTTCTTCCCCATCAGCTATTCGGCGCGACGGGCGAACCTCGGCGATCTCCAGGAAATGTGCTCGGCGCTCTGCCCCGCGGCCGAGGTGAAACTGTTCACGCGCGCGCCGCGCGACATGAAGACCGCCGTCTCGATCGACGGCGACGCCTACACGAGCCTCGAAAACGCGTTCAAGTTCGAGAAGGCGGTGGTGCCGCAATGCTCCTGCCGCAAGCCCGGGCAGAGCTGGGCGGAAGCACTCGTCGAGGCCGAACGGCTGCTCGGCCAGGGGCGCAAGGGCGACATCATCGTGACGCCCGAAAAGGCGGAGGAATTGTCGCGGCCGCAGCAGGCCGGCCAGCCGCCGACGGCAAAGGGCAGGAAAGGCAAGGCCGCCGCCTTCGATCCGCAGGCGATGAAGAAGCTGCTGGACGAACAGAAGCGGGCCGCCGACGCCGAAAGCGCCCGCGAGCGCGATCTGGGCGCACAGGCGCCCACGGCCACCCAAGATTCCTCGGGCATCGATTTCCGCCGCGACTGACCGCGCGGCTTGCGGCGCGCGCGCAGCCGCGCGAACAATGGCGCGCCCAGTCCACGCGAGACCCGTCGCCCATGTCCGACAACGCCATCCCGCCGACCGACGAGCCGAGCGGCGAACTGACCATCCGCGTCGTCGCCATGCCGGCCGACACCAATGCGAACGGCGACATTTTCGGCGGCTGGGTGCTGTCGCGCATGGACCAGGCCGGCGGCATCGCGGGCGTCGACCGCACGCAGGGCCGAGTCGTCACTGTGGCGATCGACGCCATGACATTCGTGAAGCCGGTGCGCGTCGGCGACGTGCTCTGCGTCTACACGCGCGTCGACAGCGTCGGCCGCACGTCGCTGAAAATCCACGTCGAGGCCTGGGCGCGGCGCTTCCGCACCGATGTCCGCGAGAAGGTGACGGTCGGCACCTTCACCTTCGTCGCCATCGACGACGAGGGACGGCCGCGCGTCGTGCCGCCGGAGCGGGAGGCTGGTAGTCCCTCCCTCCTTGCGGGGGAGGTCGGCAGAAATCAGCAAAGCTGATTTCGCCTGTAGGGTGGGGGTCGCGAAAACTTCGCGAGATTGGCCCCGAAAATTCCCGCGAGATTGCGCGATCGCCTCCCCTGCCCCGTCCCCACAAGGGGCGAGGAGAAGTCCGCCGTCCGCGGCTCTACGCGCCCAGCCGCGCCGCAGCTTTCGCGCGGCCGATCAGCGGCAGCAGTTTCGCCAGTTCCGGGCCGGTCTCGCGGCCGGTGAGCGCGAGCCGCAGCGGATGGAACAGCTCCCTGCCCTTGCGGCCGGTCGCGGCCTTCACCGCAGAGGTCCAGGCGCTCCAGGTCTTCTCGTCCCACGGTTCGACCGGCAGGAGGGCGAGCGCCGCGTGGCGGAAGGCGGCATCCTCGACGACGGGCTCGATCTCGCCGTCGACCACGCGCCACCAGTCGCAGACGTCCAGAAACCGGTCGAGATTGCCGCGCACCGCGAGCCAGAAGGCTTCCGCAT
Source organism: Rhodoblastus sp. (assembly GCA_039808645.1). GTDB lineage: Bacteria > Pseudomonadota > Alphaproteobacteria > Rhizobiales > Beijerinckiaceae > JAJXWB01. Next base: position 14,934 of record JBDHTL010000009.1, read on the forward strand.
GCGCGCCGACGATGTCGTGCGCGGCGAGCCGTTCGCGCACGCTCTCGAAATCAAGCTTGAGCAGCGTGCGCTGCGTCAGCGTGCGCAGGTCGGCGGGATCGAATTTCGCGGCGTTGCGCGAGACATGGGCGAGATCGAATTTTTGGGCGAGTTCGACCAGCGAGCCGACGGCGTGCACCTCGTCCGAGGAACCGGTCAGCACTGCAATCGCCGCAACCGCCAGCGCCTCGACGCCGCCGTCGCGCAGCGAAGCGATGGACAGCGCCCCGGAGCGCTTCGACAGACCGGCGCCGGAAGCGTCGACCAGCAGATTGTGGTGGGCGAAGCGCGGCGCCTTGCCGGCGCCGGCCAGCGCTTCCGCGATCTGGATCTGAACCGCTGTGTTGGTGACATGGTCCTCGCCGCGGATGACGTCGGTGATCGCGAGGTCGATGTCGTCGACGACCGACGGCAGCGTGTAGAGAAACGAGCCGTCCTCGCGCGCCAGCACGGGATCGGACAGCGAGGCGCAGTCGATGCGGCTCGGGCCGCGCACGCCGTCCTGCCATTCGATCACGCGATGATCGAGCTTGAACCGCCAGTGCGGCCTGCGGCCCTCGGATTCCAGCCTCGCGCGATCGGCGTCGGTCAACGACAGCGCGGCGCGATCGTAGATCGGCGGCAGGCCGCGCGCCTGCTTCAGCTTGCGGCGGCGGTCCAGTTCGGCCTGCGACTCGTAGGCCGGATAGAGCAGGCCCATCTCCTTCAGGCGCTCGGCGGCCGCCTGATAGAGCGCGACACGATCGGATTGGCGCACGGTGAGTTGGGGCGCGACGCCGAGCCAGGCGAGATCGATCTCGATGCCGCGCGCGAACTCGGCCGTCGAGCGCTCGAGATCGGTGTCGTCGAAACGCAGGATGAAGCGGCCGCCGGCGCGCGCGGCGACAAGGTAGTTGAACAGCGCGGTGCGCGCATTGCCGATATGGATGCGGCCCGTGGGCGAAGGCGCGAAACGGACGACCGGACCTGACATGGCGCTCACATCTTGCGTCCGCGGAATCGGCGCGGGCAACGCGTTGTCGCAGACCAGAACGGCAATGTTAAGGGCGCGCGCCCGGCGAGCCAATCGCGACCATTCCGGGGCAGAGGAACAGGCGGCGCGCTGCGGCGTTGAACACCGGACGCTGAACCTAGCGTCTCATCCACGGGAGACGAACATGAAATCGATCGTCCTCGCGACGGCGCTCGCCGTCGCGTCCAGCGCCGCCCTTGCGCAAGCGACGCAGTATTACATCGTTCACGACACGACGGCGAAGAAGTGCATGGTGGTCAACCAGAAGCCCGCCACCAACACGACGAGCACGACGATCGTCGCCGAAGGCAAGGTCTATACGTCCGAGGCCGACGCCAACAACGCGATGAAGACCCTGTCTATCTGCAAGAGCATGTAGGGCGACGCACGGCAGCGACGCGGGCGGCTTCGCGCCGTCCGCGTGTTCTTTCGTCGCGCCGAAGCGCGCTAGCGCCACATGCGCGCGAGCACCTCGTCGCGCTTGATCCAACGGTGCCAGACGACCGCCGCGAGATGCAGCCCGATGACTGCGGCGCCCGCCCAGGCCAGCGAGTAATGGGCGGCGGCGTTCGCCTTCGAGAGAGCCTTGTCGACGGGAACGACCAGCGGCCAGTTGAACAGGCCGAAGAACGGAATCTGGTGATTGCCGGCGCCGGACATGACGTAGCCCGTGATCGGCAGCGCCGCCATCAGGGCGTAGAGCAGCCCGTGCGCGATGTGCGACGCCAACCGGACGGACGGCGCGAGCGGCGCGCGATTATCGGGCGCGCCAGTGACGAGCCGCAACGCCGCGCGCAGCGGCAGCAGGACGAGAGCGGCCATGCCGATCGACTTGTGAAGGAAGAGCAGCTGGCTGCGCAGCGGCGCGCCCGACTCGATGGAATGCGCCCATATCCCGAGCGGAAACGCCACGAGGATCAATGCCGCCATCGCCCAGTGAAAGGTTCGCAGGCCGGGGTCATAAACGTAGCGCGCTTCCAACATGTCGCCGCTCCAGGATCGGGCGGTCCTTAACACCGCGCCGATCTCCGCAAAAGGCGACCAAGGCGCGCAGGAGGATTTCTCAAGCGTCGGCTGAGGCAGGACCGTTTGTCGCCGGATCGCAACTCGCGGCAATCGCGCGCGAGGAAGGGCTGGAGGCCCGCACGACCCGCATGCGCAAGCGGCTCGACGGCAGGACTTTCCGTCATCAGTTGAATCGGTAGGCGTCGAGCATCAGCACGCCGCGCTGCACGGACGCGTGGATGCGCTCGCCCTTCGCGCCCTCGCCCGCCGCCCCGAAGGCGAAGGGCATGGGCAGGAAGTGCTCGGGGCTCGGATGGTTTTCACGCGCGAAGGGCGCAGACTTTTCGAAATCCGCGATTGCCGCGAGATCGCCGCCCTCGGCCTTGTCGCGCACCCATTCGTCGAAATCCGCCACCCAGGCCGGCGCAGGGTCTGCGTCCGTATAGCCGCCGGCATAGAGCGCGCGCAGATTATGCGTTGCGCCGCCGGAGCCGATGACGAGCACGCCCTTCTCCCGCAAGGCGCTCAGGGCGCGGCCGACAGCGGCGTGATGCGCGCCGCCGCGGTGCGGCTGCACGGAAATCTGCGCGACCGGGATGTCGGCGTCCGGATAGATCAGCTTCAGCGGAACCCAGGTCCCGTGGTCGTAGCCGCGCCCGGTCGCCGCCACCGCTTTCAGGCCCGCGCGCCCGGCCATCTGCGCCGCCTCGGCCGCGAGCCGGAGCGCCCCCGGCGCCGGATATTGCTGCGTATACATTTCCGGCTCGAAGCCGCCGAAATCGTAGATCATTTTCGGCTGCTCGTCGGCGACGACGACCGGCTGATCCGTCTCGAAATGCGCGGACATGACCAGGATCGCCTCGGGGCGCGGCAGCGTCTTGCCGAGACCGGAGAGAAAATCGCGGGCGGGGCTCTCGTGCAGGATCATGTTGGGCGATCCATGCGAGATGAACAGAGTCGGGAATTTCGTCACGCGCGGGGATATAGGTCCGCCGACGCAGATCGCATATGCGCAATATGGCAATCATCCAATTGCGCCAGCAGACATTGACTTGGTCCAACGTTTAGACCATTTTTACTTCCATGAACGTATCGGTGTCGGACGCGAAAGCGCAACTCACGGATCTGGTTCGGCGCGCCGAAGCCGGGGAAGAGGTCATCTTGACTCGCCACGGCGTTCCGATCGTGCGCCTTGCCGCTATACGCACACTACCGTCGCGCGAGCAGCGGCGCGCCATTCTTGAAAGTCTGAGGGGCTGTTGCGTCACACCCGGGCCCAGTGCGGCCCGCAGCCAGGACTTTCTCTACAATGACGAGACGGGTCTGCCTGAATGATCGTTGTCGACACGTCGGCGCTGATGGCGATTGTTCAGGACGAACCCCAAGCCGACGCATGCATCGCGTTACTGGAGTCGGAAACGGATGTCTTGATATCCGCCGCGACCGTCGCCGAGGCCCTGATCGTCTCAGGTCGACGGGGGTTCCAGCCCAAAATGGCGCATACGATCGATGCCTTCGGATTCGTGATCGCGCCTGTGAGCGCCGTGACGGCGCGTCGTGTCGCAGAGGTCTATGCGCGCTGGGGAAAAGGCGTTCACGCAGCCTCGCTCAATCTCGGCGATTGCTTTGCCTACGACCTAGCGCGAGAGAGCGACTGCCCCCTGCTCTACGTGGGCCAGGATTTCGCGAAGACGGACGTCACGTCCGCCCTCTGATCACTCCGCCGCGTCCACCTGCGGCAGGCCGCGCGCCTGGCGCTCGTCCTTGAGGAGTTCGGCCACCAGGAAAGCCACCTCGATCGACTGCTCCGCATTGAGGCGCGGGTCGCAGGAGGTGTCGTAGCTCTCCGACAGGTTGGTCTCGGTGATGGCGCGGGCGCCGCCCATGCATTCCGTGACGTTCTTGCCGGTCATCTCCAGATGCACGCCGCCGGCGAAAGTGCCTTCGGCGCGGTGGATCGAGAAGAAGGTGCGGATTTCGCTCATGATGCGATCGAAGGGCCGCGTCTTGTAGCCCGCCGCCGTGATCGTGTTGCCGTGCATCGGATCGCTCGACCAGACCACCTTCCGCCCCTCGCGTTCGACGGCGCGGATAAGGCCCGGCAGGTGCTCGGCGATCTTGTCCGAGCCGAAGCGGCAGATCAGCGTCAGGCGGCCCGGCTCGTTCGCCGGATTGAGCATGTCGATCAGGCGGATCAGCTCATCGCTTTTCAGCGAGGGACCGCATTTCAGGCCGATCGGGTTTTTCACGCCGCGGCAGAATTCGACATGCGCATGGTCTGGCTGGCGCGTGCGGTCGCCGATCCAGATCATGTGCCCGGACGTGTCGTAATGATCGCCGGTGGTCGAATCCACGCGGGTCAGCGCCTGCTCGTAGCCGAGCAGCAGCGCCTCGTGCGAGGTGTAGATGTCGGTCTGGCGCAGTTCCGGATGGCTCTCGGGATCCAGCCCGATGGCGCGCATGAAGCCGAGCGTCTCGGTGATGCGGTCGGCCAGTTCCTGATAGCGGCCGGACTGCGGGCTGTCCTTGACGAAGCCGAGCATCCAGCGATGCGCGTTCTCGAGATTGGCGTAGCCGCCGGTGGCGAAGGCGCGCAGCAGGTTCAGCGTCGCCGCCGACTGCCGGTAGGCCTCGAGCTGGCGGCGCGGATCGGGAATGCGCGCTTCGGCCGTGAAATCCATGCCGTTGACGATGTCGCCGCGATAGCTCGGCAGCTCGACGTCGCCCTTCTTCTCGGTCGGGGCCGAGCGGGGCTTGGCGAACTGGCCGGCGATGCGGCCGACCTTCACCACCGGCGAGGAGCCGGCGAAGGTCATGACGACCGCCATCTGCAGGAAGACGCGGAAGAAGTCGCGGATATTGTCGGCGGAATGCTCGTTGAAGCTCTCGGCGCAATCGCCGCCCTGCAGCAGGAAAGCCTCGCCGGCGGCGACCTTGGCCAGCGCGCGCTTCAGCTTGCGGGCCTCGCCGGCGAACACCAGCGGCGGAAAGCCTCCGATCTGCCGCTCGACATCCACGAGCGCGGCCGGGTCCGGATAGTCCGGAACCTGCGCGACGGGACGGCTTCTCCAGCTTTCGGGCGACCAGCGGTCGGCGGCCATGACAAACTCTCCAGAAACGGCCGCTCTGCGGCTCGGTACGATCCGAAAGCGCGGCTTATACACGAGGCCTTTCGGGAATGCGACCCACTACCGGGGCCTCGGCGGCGCGGGGTTGCGCGCAATCTCCGGGCTGTGTCGCAATTCGCCCGCTGCGCGACGACGCCCGCGGCGACGTTTTTCGACGCGGGATGGAACCGGATGTGCGCGCCACCCGTTCATAAGGCGTCGCAATCGCCATGCACGGACCGATCTTCGGATCGCGCCGGGGTTCGGCGCGCGCGACCGAGGCCCGCACGGATGCACTGCGGGTTGAGGTTCTCGCGTGACGCCGGGCGATGCGGCCCATCGGACAAGCCGGGTCTGAACCGCCCGGCTTGTCCGCGTTCACGGGCCGAGACATGATCAACCCGTGAACCCGCCTTCGCTCCGACATCCGGTCCGTGCGGCCATTGCAGCCGTCGTCCCTGTCTTCATCGCCGGCGCCGGCGGCTCGATCGTCACCGCGCCGGCTATTCCGACCTGGTACGCCTCGCTCGGCAAGCCATGGTTCACGCCGCCGAACTGGCTGTTCGGCCCTGCCTGGACGCTGCTCTACGCGCTCATGGCCTATGCCTTCTGGCGCGTGCTGACGCTGGACCGCCCCCTGGCCGACAAACGCGCCGCCATTGCCGCCTGGCTGGTGCAAGCGTTCTTCAACGGCCTGTGGTCGGTGGTCTTCTTCGGCATGCGCTCGCCGGGCGGCGCGCTGATCGTGATTGCCGCCATGTGGCTGGCGATCCTCGCCAATATCGTCGCCTTCTCCAGACTCGACAGGACCGCGGCCTGGCTGCTTGCGCCCTATCTCGCCTGGACGACCTATGCCGCGGCGCTGAATCTCGGCGTCTACGCGCTGAACTGAGCTACTTGCCGCGCTCGTGGCGCGCGCTGCGCGTGCGCATGGTGACAAGTTCTTCCGCCGCCGTGGGATGCAGCGCCATGGTCGCGTCGAAATCGGCCTTGGTCGCGCCCATGCGGATAGGAATGGCCAGCAATTGCGCCATCTCGCCGCTGTCGTGACCGAGCAGATGGACGCCGAGAACCTTGTCCGTCTGCCCGCAGACGACGATTTTCATCAGCGTCCTTTCCTTGCTTCCGGACAGGGTCGCCTTCATCGGGCGGAACGCCGCCTTGTAAATGTCGACGACCTGGTATTCACGGCGCGCGTCCTCCTCGCTCAGGCCGACCGTGCCGATTTCCGGCGTGGTGAAGACGGCCGACGGCACATGGCGATGATCGACCACGACGTCCTTTCCCCCGAAGACCGTATCGGCGAAGGCGTGGCCCTCGCGGATCGCGACCGGGGTCAGATTGATGCGGTCGGTCACGTCGCCGACGGCGTAGATCGAGGGCACGTTGGTCCGCGAACGCGCGTCGACGATGATCGCGCCGTTCTCGCGCAGGCCGACGCCTGCGGCCTCGAGGCCGAGACCGGCGGTGTGGGGCGCGCGCCCCGTGGCGATCAGCGCCTGGTCGACGTCGACCGCCGAACCGTCCGAAAGCGAAACGCGCAGACCGCCGGCCGCCCGCTCGATGCGGCTCGGCAGCAGGCCCGGCTTCAGCGCGACGCCGGCATGGCCCATGGCCTCGGCGAGAGCGGCGCGCAGATCGCCGTCGAAGCCGCGCAAGACGTTCTCGGCGCGAAACACCTGCGTCACCTGCGATCCGAGGCGCGCGAAGACGCTGGCGAATTCGACCGCGATATAGCCGCCGCCGACGACCATCAGGCGCGCCGGAAATTGCGGGAGATCGAAGATATCGTTCGAGGAGATCGCGAGGTCGATCCCGGGAATGGCCGGATACATCGAGGGCGCGCCGCCCGTCGCGACGAGGATCACGCCGGCCGTGACAATCCTGCCCGTCGACAGCCGCACCGCCTGCGGCCCCTCGATCGTCGCGCGCGCGGCGATCGTCTCGACGCCCGCCTTTTCCAGGTTGGACGCGTAGATGCTGGAGAGGCGCGTGATTTCCTTCTCCTTCGCGGCGACCAGCGTCGGCCAGTCGAAGCGCGCCGGCGGGACGCTCCAGCCGAAGCCGGCGGCGTCCTCGAAGTCGTCGCGGAAGCGGCTCGCGTAGACGTAGAGCTTTTTCGGCACGCAGCCGCGGATCACGCACGTGCCGCCGATGCGGAATTCCTCGGCGACCGCGACCTTCGCGCCGTAGCCGGCCGCGATGCGCGCCGCGCGCACGCCGCCGGAGCCGGCGCCGATGACGAAGAGGTCGTAGTCGAAAGCGCTCACTGGCCTGCCGTCCCTGCGGACGTCACATCTGGTGACCTTTCTTGGTCATTTCCTCGCGCACGCGGGTCATCATGTCCTGCGACATCTGCTGCTGCCAGCTCTGCATAGACACGTAGAGCGCGTTGAGGACGAGCGGCTGCTGCTCGATGTATTTCTTGCCGCTGGCGCTCTTGAAGAAATTCGAGACGTCCTTCAGTTCCGGCTCGCTCATGCGCTCGGCATAGAGGCGCGCGGCGGTGTCGACCATCTGGTCGACGCGCTTGTCGAACTCCGGCTTGATCTGCTCCATCACCACATTGAGATCCTTGATCAGGTCCGGCCGGGTCTGGGTCAGGCGCGTGCCGATCTGGTCGAGGAATTGCGGAATGACGATCGAGAAGGAGCGCGATACGCCGGAGCCGACGACGATTTCCTTGGCGAGCGCGATCTGCGCGGCCGTGGGGGCGCCGGGCGTCGGAGCGGCGGGCGTCGGCGCGGCGGTCTGGGCGCAGACGGGCGCGGCGGCGAGCAGCGCGGCGAAACCGAGGGCGCGGGCGAAATTTCTGGCGGGCACGTTCTTCTCCTGGTTTGCGCCGGAGGCGAGGATATCTGGGTCGGTCAATCCGACGCGCCGATGAGGCGGACGCCGTCGGAACCGGCGATGACGACCGTCGTGGCGAGCCCGATGAACAGACCGTGCTCCACGACGCCGGGAATGGCGACCAAGCGGGCGGCGAGACGCTCCGGATCGGCGATCGTCCCGAGCGCGCAGTCAAATATGCAATGCCCGCCATCGGTGACGAAAGCATGGCCGTCGCCGCCCCCGCGCAGCGCGATCGCGCCGGCGAGCCCGCAATCGGCGATGGCGCGGGCGATATGGCGGCGGGTCGATTCCATGCCGAACCGGTCGACCTCGACCGGCAACGGAAAGCGGCCGAGCTTCGACACTTCCTTCGAGGAATCCGTGATGACGACCATTCTGGCGGACGCCGCGGCGACGATCTTTTCGCGCAGCAGCGCGCCGCCGCCGCCCTTGACGAGACGCAGGGCCGAATCGAATTCGTCCGCGCCGTCGACCGTCAGGTCGAGCTCCGGGGTCTCCTCCAGCGTGGACAGGCGAATGCCGAGGGACTGCGCCTGGGCGCGCGTGCGCTCGGAGGTCGGCACGCCGACGACGTCCAGTCCGTCGCGGACCATCGCGCCCAGAATATCGACGAAAAAGGCCGCCGTGGAGCCGGTGCCGAGGCCGAGCCGCATGCCCGGCCGCACGAATTCCGCAGCGCGGGCGGCGGCCCGCCGCTTGGCTTCGTCCTGGGAAATCGGGTTGGAAGCGTTCATTCTCATCCCGCGCTGGAACAGGCGCGGGATAAAGGCTCACGCGTCAAAACGCAATCGCGGCCCCATTTCGGCCCGCCGGCCGCCTCAGCGGGAGGGCGGCGTGCAGACGACGGAATCGTTCAGCACGTAGCAGATGGACATGGCGCCCGACCGCAGATCGACCCTGAAGACGCCGCCTTCGCGCTCGTGACGGGAAGCGACGAGGCCGTATTCGCTCTGCTGCATGGCGGTCGCGCCCTCGCCCGGAGGATAGCAGAGGGTGGCGCCGACCGAGCCTTCCTTCAGCCCGTACTGGCAGGCGCCGATTTCTCCGGTCGCCTTGTCGAGGCGGTAGACGCGATTGAGATCGGTTTCGGGCGCGGCGAGGAAATCGTAGTTCGAGGCCGCCGAGACGGCGACGGACGCGCCGGCGAGAAACGCGAACGTCGAGACAATGCGGACCAGCGGACGATTCATGACGCAGCCTTCGAGCGGGAGCTCCCGCGGAATCGAGCACGAACATGGTTAATATTGTGTTGACGCCCTTGCCGGAGACGCCCGATCCGTCGTAGTCCGCAGCCATGAACCCCCGGAAACTTCTGGTCTTCGACCTCGACGGGACGCTGGCGGAAACCGCCGGAGACCTCATCGGCACGCTCAATTTCATCCTGGCGCGCGAAGGCGTCGCGCCGGTCGACCTGTCGGAAGCGCGCTTCATGCTCGGCGCGGGCGCAAAGGCCCTGATCGAGCGCGGCTTCGCGGCGCAGCGGATTCCGCTGGCGCCGGCCAAGCTCCAGCAGCTCTTCGGCGATTTTCTCGCGCATTACGAGGCGCATATCGCCGACCACAGCTTCCTCTTCCCCGGCGTCGTCGAGGCGCTCGACCGGTTCGAGGCCGCCGGATGGGATTTCGCCGTCTGCACCAACAAGATCGAGGCGCCGGCCCGCAAGCTGCTCGTCGCGCTCGGCGTGGCCGACAGGTTCCGCGCGATCGTCGGCCAGGACACGTTCGGCGCGCCGAAGCCGGATCCGCGCGTGCTCGCACAGACGATCGCGCTCGCCGGCGGGACGCCGACGGCAGCGATCATGGTCGGGGATTCGCGCACCGACATCGACACGGCCAAGCGGCTCGGCATTCCCTGCGTGGCCGTCGACTTCGGCTATACCGACGTCCATGTGAGCCAGCTCGGCCCCGACCGCGTGATCTCGCATTTCGACGAATTGTGGGACAGCGTCGTCTCCCTGCTCGTGGAAACCGCGCCCTGAGGCCGAGAGATTCTTGCGGGCGCGCGCCTTCGGCGTCCAGACGTTCGCGCCGGCAATTGACGAGCGCGGCCGGTCGCGAAACGCCGCGCCCGATGCGCTGGCGGCGCCCCTCGCGAGTTCGCGCTTGACGCGGCGGGTCCCGCCCGCCTAAACCCTGCCCACTCAACCGGTCGCGCGCGCGCGACCGAGGGCGCGTAGCTCAGCGGGAGAGCACTCCCTTCACACGGGAGGGGTCACAGGTTCAATCCCTGTCGCGCCCACCATTCGATCTGCAGGAAAGAACGCCAGTCGCCGCCTGTTTCGGCGCGGCCAGCGGCAGACGTTCGTCGGACAAGAAAAAGGCGCAGCCCGCGAGAGGGTTTACGCGGGCTGCGCCGACGTTCCGCGATCATCGGCGCGATCACGAAACGAAATCCACGCCGCTCGGCGGCGTTCGGAGGCGGCAGGGCGTCTAGGAGGAATCACCCGCCGCACCCGATTGTTATCGCCCGCCGGCTTCACGGCGGTTTGTCTGGCCCCGGCGCTTCTTGTCTGAATTGTGTCTGGGATTTCGCCGCCCTATAGAGTCGGGTCGACAGGGCCGGCGGGGCGTGGCTTGGCTGGATGCGCCCTGCTCCAGAGAGACGATTCCTCGCCGTGACCGACGCCGCTTCCGTTCTGCTGGTCGAGGACGACGCCGAGATCGGCGCGCTGATCTCGCGCTATCTCGGCGCCAACCAGATGTCCGTCACTTCGGTCGCCAGCGGCGCGGCGATGGACGAGGCGCTGCGCCAGAACGCCTACGACCTCGTGCTGCTCGACCTCAACCTGCCCGGCGAGGACGGCCTCTCGATCTGCCGACGCCTGCGGCGCGAGAGCGCCATTCCGATCGTGATCGTCACGGCCCAGAGCGAGGATGTCGACAAGATCGTCGGCCTGGAGATCGGCGCGGACGACTATGTCGCCAAGCCCTTCAACCCGCGCGAACTTCTGGCGCGCATCCGCGCGGTGCTGCGGCGCGCGGCCGGCCTGCAGCCGAATGTCGCCGAGAGCGCCCGCCAGATCTACCGCTTCTCCGGCTGGCGGGTCGACGTGACCGCGCGCGAGGTGGTCGCGCCCTCCGGTTCGCGCGTCGCGATGACGGCGGCGGAATTCGATCTGCTCTACGCGCTGTGCGAACATCCCAACCGCGTGCTGACCCGCGACCAGCTGATCGGACTGACGCACGGCCCGGTCGAGGGACCGCACGAGCGCTCGATCGACACGCTGATCAGCCGGCTGCGGCAAAAGATGGAGAGCGACGTGCGCAGCCCGCGGCTGATCCAGACCATCCGCTCCGAGGGCTACATGTTCGCGGCGCAGGTCGCCAAGCGATGAAGGCCTTCTGGCGCTGGCTCAGGCCGGACAGCCTCGGCGCGCAGATCGCGCTCGTCCTGTTCGTCGCCATCGCGCTGTTCCAGGTCGTGGTCACGTCCACATATCTGTTCACCGAGCCCGACGTCCGCCCCGAGATCGTCGAGCCCTCGGAAATGATCGCGACCGCCGTGACGGCGATCGACGTCGTCCTGCCCGAGCGGCGGGGCGAGGCGATCGCCGAGTTCCATCGCGTCGCGCCCTGGCTGAAATTCACCACGGTCGACAAGGCGCCGGCCGGCAGCCGCGTCGCTTCCGGCTCTGGCGCCGCCGAACTCATCCGCAAGCGGCTCTGGCAGGGCGCGACCGTGCGTGTGCCGATCGTCAAGATGGCCAAGCCCGACAGCGATTTCGCGGTCGAGCTGCGCAAGGGCGGATTCCTCGTCGTCGCCATCGCCGAACCGCGCCGCTCGCAGGCGCTGGACGAAGAACGGCGCGGCGTCGACGTGAAGCGGCTGACCATGTCGCGCAATCTCGAAAGCTCGGCGGCGCTGTTTCTCGTGTCGGCGCTGCTGCTGACGATCTGGCTGACGCTCGCCGTCATCGCGCCGCTGTACCGACTGGTGCGGCAGGCCGAGAAGCTGCCCTTCGACCGCGGCCGGTCCGATCCGATCAAGGAGACGGGACCGCGCGAGATGCGGGAATTGTCCAGCGCGCTGAACCGCATGCAGCGACGCATCGATTCCATGATCGAATCCCGCTCGCGCGCGCTGGCCGCGATCAGCCACGACCTGCGCACCATCATCACCCGGATGCGCCTGCGCACGGAATTCATCGGCGACGAGACGCTGAAGGCCAAGATGCAGAAGGACGTGGAGACCATGGATTCCATGCTCCACAAGAACCTGACCTACCTGCGCGGCGAGCAGTCGGGCGCGGGCGCGAGCCTCATCGACCTCGACAGCGTGCTGCAGACGATCGCCGACGAATTCGCCGACCTCGGCCACGACGTCTCCTATTCCGGCGGCCGGCACCAGACGGTCTACGGCTCGATCGACGACCTGCAGCGCCTCTTTTCGAATCTCGTCGAGAACGCCGTCACGCACGGCGCCCATGTCGTCGTCAGCGCCACCCAGCCGCAGGACGGCTTCATCGTCGTCGACGTGGCGGACGACGGGCCGGGCATTCCCGCGGACAGGAAGGAGAATCTGCTCGAACCCTTCGTGCGCGGCGAGCCGGCGCGCACGGTGAACGACAAGGGCGGCTTCGGGCTCGGCCTGTCCATTGTCGCCTCGCTGACCGAAAAGGCCGGCGGCAAGCTGCAATTGCTCGACCGCGCGCCGCACGGCCTCGTGGCGCGCGTCGCCCTGCCCGCCGCCTTCAGTTGAACTGGACGCGGCCCCCGTGCGAAACGGGGGCATGAAAAATCGCTTCTTCGAGTTGCGGGGCTCGCACAATCCGCACCGCTGGAACCTGCCGCTGAACCCGTCGATCTGCGTCGGACCGCCCGACGCCATGTTCATGTATGGCGGCGTCGGCCTCGCCGCCTCGATCGAGGCGCTGGAGCGCACCTGCGAGCGGCCGGTCGTCTGGGCGACGGCGCAATATCTCTCCTTCGCGCGACCGCCCGCCGTGCTCGATCTCGACGTGCGCATATTCTACAAGGGCCGCCACACCACGCAGGCGCGCGTGTCGGGCCATGTCGGCGAGAACGAGATCATCACGGTCTCGGCCGCGCTCGGCGAACGGCCGGGCGGCGCCGCGCATCAATGGGCGCAGGCGCCCGCCGTGCCGCGCCCCGAAGATTGCGAGCGCGTGCAGCTCTGGCCCGACCACGGCGAGAACTACAATCGCCGCGTCGAACTGCGGATGCCCAAGGGCGCGCTGCGCCGCGACGGGACGCCCTCGCCCGACGGCCGCCTCGCGCTGTGGGCGCGCACGGTCGAAGATTACGAGATGAGCGCCAGCATGCTGGCGATCTTCGCGGACTACGTGCCCTCGGCGATCGGGCCGGCGCTGGGCGAAGCGAACTCCGGCTCGTCGAGCCTCGACAACACCCTTCGCGTGCGAAAAGTGGTTCCGACGCGCTGGGTGTTCTGCGATATCACGGTGACCGGCATGAACGCCGGCTTCGCGCATGGCGACATGCGGCTCTTCGCCGAGAACGGCGAGCTGATGGCGACGGCGAGCCAGTCGATGGTGGTGCGGAGCCGGAGCGAATAGCGCCTTAAGCGCACACCCCCGGCTTCCGGTCCTTCCACGGCCGCTCCTGCTCCAGTTGCGCGGCGAGGCGAAACAGCGTCGCCTCGTCGCCGAATCTCCCTGCGAACATCATGCCGAGCGGCAGGCCAGCCTTGTTCCAGGCGAGCGGCACGGACATGGCCGGCTGACCGGACATGTTGAACATGGCGGTTCCGGGCATGTAGGCGGCGAGCGTCGCCGAGATCGTCTTCAGATCGCCCATCGTGTCCAGTACGCCGAGCTTCAGCGGCGGCAGGCAGAGCGTCGGCTGCAAGAGCACGTCGATGTCTGTGAAGAACTCGCTGAGCGCGCGCGAAATGCGGAAGGCGTCGAGCTGGGCGGCGACATAGTCGATCGACGTGCGCTTGCCGGCATTGTGCGCGGTCACCAGCGTCAGCTTCTCGAATTCCTCCCCGGTCGCCTTGCGCCCGAGCTGCTGCTCGGCGAGCCGCACCGCCAGCGCGGTGTTCGCGCCGGTGATGACGGCGAGCGCGTCGCCCGGCGACACCGGCAGGACCGGCGCCTTTTCGACGACGTCGTGCCCGAGCTTCTCCAGCATTTTCGCGACGTCGCGCACGGCGGCGGCGATCTCCGGATCGATCGGCGCGCCCGAGGGCGCGCGGTCCGTGAACGCGATGCGCAGACGCCCCGGTTCGCGGCGCACCTCGTCGGCATAGGCGCGCGCGTGCGGCGGCGCGTGATAGGGGCTGACGAGTTCCGGCCCTTCGGTGGCGTCCAGCATGGCCGCGCTGTCGCGCACGCTGATCGAGACGGCATGGCCGATGGAAAAGCCGCCCCAGCCTTCGCCACGGTCAGGCCCCATCGGCGTCCGCGCGCGCGTCGGCTTCAGGCCGAACACGCCGCAGGCCGAGGCGGGAATGCGGATCGAGCCGCCGCCATCCGAGGCATGGGCCACGGGAATGATGCGCGCCGCCACCGCCGCCGCTGCGCCGCCGGACGAGCCGCCCGAGGAATGTTCGAGATTCCAGGGATTGCGGGTCGGGCCGTGCAACCGCGTTTCGGTGGTCGGCATCAATCCCCACTCCGGCGAGGAGCTCTTGCCGTAGATCACGAGACCGGCGTCAAGGTAGCGCTGCGTCAGCGTATCGGTGTGGTCCGCGACGTAATCCTTGTTGAGCGAGGCGCCGAAGGTCGTGCGCGTGCCGGCGAGAAGGTTGAGATCCTTCAGAAGAAAGGGCACGCCGCGAAATGGCCCCTCGGGCAGGCCCTTCGCGATCTGCGCGCGCGCGAAATCATAGTGCTTGACGACTACGGCGTTGAGCTGCGGGTCGAGCTTCTCGGTGCGCGCCACGGCGGCGTCGAGCAATTCTTCCGCGCTCACCTGCCTGCGGCGCACCAGTTCGGCGAGGCCGACAGCGTCGTAGGCGCCGTACTCCTTGATCGGCATGGCTTTTTCCTTCTCTGCGCGCAGGTTAGAGGGGAACGGCGCGCAACGCCAGCCGGCCGCCGCCGCGCCGCGGCGGCTCGACGCCGCCCGCGGACGCGCTAGATTTGGCGACGGGTCAGCGCTCCTCCGACAGGCGCGCGATGCGCCTTTGCAGACGAAAGGGGATCGTGCTGCGTTCTCCCCATCACACGCCCGCGGGCGAAGGCGCGTCGCGCAATCTCCCGAGCCTCGCGCTCGGAATCGAACGGATCGGGCTGGCGCCGCTCGCGCATCCCTGGACGATCGGCCTCCTCGCGCTTCTGTGCGCCATCGGCGCGGCCTTCGGGCTCATGCGCGTGAAGGTCGACGATTCGCTATCGCAACTCTTCCGCTCGGAGACGCCCGCCTTCCGCCAGTACGAGGAAGTCACGCGACGCTTCCCGTCGACCGAATTCGACGTGCTGGTGGTGATCGAAGGGCCGGTGCTGGAACGCCAGGCGCTCGAGAAGATGCGCGATCTGGCGACCGACCTGCAGCTCGTTTCCGGCGCGCGCGGCATCGTCTCGATCTTCTCGGCGCGCGAACCCGGCGAGAGGGGCGGCCTTCCGCCGCCGCTGTTTCCCGAGACGCTGCCCGAAGGCGCCGCCTTCGACAGACTGGTCGCGCGCGTGAAGGCGAACGAGATCATCCAGGGCAAGCTGATCTCGAAGGACGGTAAGCTCACGCTGATGGTGCTGTCGCTCGATCCCGAGGCGACCGCGCAGGACCAGCTCGGCGATGTCATCGCCGAAGTGCGAAAGACGATCGCACAGGACCTCGAGGGCTCGGGCCTGACGGCGGAGCTTTCGGGCGTGCCGGTCATGCAGCTCGAAATCCGCAATGCCGTCGAGCGCGACCGCATTCTCTACAACGCCGTCGGCTTCGTCGCGGGCTGCCTGATCGCGATCCTGTTCTTCCGGCGCGTGTCCTTCATGATCGTGGCGGCCGGGCCGCCGCTCGCCGCCATCCTGTTCGCGCTCGGCGCGCTCGGCTGGCTCGACTTCCGGCTCAACATGTTCCTCAACGTGATGACGCCGCTCATCATGGTCATCAGCTTTTCCGACTCGATGCAGCTCACCTTCGCCGCGCGCGACCGGCTGATCGAGGGCAAGGACAGGTTCACCGCGTTTCGCGAGGCGATCCTGGTCGTCGGCCCCGCCTGCGTGCTCACGCATGCGACCGCCGCCCTGTCCTTCGCCGCTCTGCTGATCTCCGATTCCGATCTCATCCGCGTGTTCGGCAAGGCCGGCCTGATCGCAACCGCCATCGCGCTCGTCGCCGTGCTCTGGCTCGCGCCGCTGTTCGGCGTGGCCTTCGTGCGCAACGAGGCGAGCTTTGCGCGCGACGCGCGGGAATCGGACATCGGCGTGGACACGCTGCGGCGCTTCTGCCGGGCGATCGCGACGCGCATGACGGCGCGGCCCGATCTCATCACGCTGGCCGGCCTCGTCGTCGTGATCGGCCTCGGCATCGTCTACGCGAGCCTGCAGCCGCGCTATCGCCTCGCCGACCAGGTGCCCGACAAGCAGAAGGCCGTGGCGGCGGGCAGCCGGCTCGACCAGAAATTGTCCGGCTCCAACCCGGTCGACGTGCTGATCGAGTTTCCGAAGGGCGTCTCGCTCTATGCGCCCGAGACGCTGCAGGTGGTCGCCGCGGTCCATGCGGCGGTCGAAAGGCAGGCGGGCGTCGGCAATGTGTGGTCGCTGGAGACGCTGCGCCGCTGGCTCGCGGAAAAGCAGCGCCGCGTCGATGTCGCGACGCTGAAGGAATATGTCGACATCCTGCCCAGGCACCTGCAGCGCCGCTTCCTCGCCGAGGCGCAGGACGCCGCGCTCATCAGCGGCCGCATTCCCGATTTCGACGCCAGCGACCTGCTGCCGGTGGTCAACACGCTCGACGCCAATCTCGACGCGGTGCGCAAGGCCCATCCAGCCTACGCGATCGCGGTCACCGGCCTTGCCGTCATCGCCGCGCGCAACAGCGCGGGCATGATCGAGAAGCTGTCGCGCGGACTGACGATCGAATTCGCCTTCGTCGCGCTGTTCATCGGGCTCGCCTTCCGCTCGCGCATCGTCGGCCTCGCCACGATCATGCCGGCGATCTTTCCGGTCGTCGCCTGCGGCGCGCTGCTGCGCCTGAGCGGACTCGGCCTGCAATTCGCCAGCATCGTCGCGCTGATCGTGTCGTTCGGGCTCGGCCTGAGCGCGACCATCCACTTCTTCAACCGGATGCGGCTCGAGCAGAAGCCGGGCGAGGATCCGGGCGTCGCGGTGGAGCGCGCCACCGTCCTGGTCGGTCCGGCCATGATCCTGACGACCGTCGTTCTCGCCTGCGGGCTGGCCGTCACGATCCTGTCCGACCTGCCCTCGCTTCGGCTGTTCGGGTGGCTCAGCGCCTTTTCGATGCTGGCGGCGCTGGCCGCGGATTTCCTGATCCTGCGGCCCTCGATCGCCTTCCTGGCGCGCGCGGCCGCAAAGCGGTCCGGTCAGCCGCCCTTCTGAAGCGTCATCGACACGCGCCTGATGTTCGATCCGTTCGAGGAGATCGTCACGGTCTGCCGGCTCGGCGAGGAGTTGACGCTGACATTTGCGGTGAAGCCCGCGCCGGAGACGCGCGCGTTGTAATGGCCGTTGGAGGCGGAGCCGCTGAGCGAGCCGTTGAGCGAGCGCGTCGTCTCGCTCCAGGAGCCGGAAATGCTTGAGCCTTCCGACACGACTTCGCTGACGACGACGAAGCGATAGCTGTCGCTGGCGCAGGTCAGGCGCTGCGTCAGCGAAACTCCGGCGCCATCGACCGCATAGGCGGCGCGGCAGCGAATGCGCTCGTCGCCATTGGCAGTCGAGATCGTGCCCGATCCGCTCCAACTGCCCTGATAGCCGGAGAACGGGCCGGCCGCCGCCGCCGCCGACCACGCCGCCAGACCAAGCGCGGCCACGCTGAAAAATACTGCTAGAGCTCTCGCCACGACGACCCCCATCATGATTTGAGACCGGCTGGATATAGGCTCGCGCCGCTCCAGTTCCATTACGCGCGACCGCAGCCTCCGGTTCACCCGCATCGTGCGGCGATCGCGCCGCGCACGTCCTCCATCGACCCTTCCATCTGCCCAACGTTCTCGCGCAGCGCATGGCCGGTCATGCAACGCTTCATGATATCGGCAGCTTCGCGCATGTCGCGCAGGTTCTCGCGCAGAACGCCGCAGATAGCGCTTGCCTTGTACGGTCCGCCGCGATCGCGCGCCGCGACTTTCGACACGAGCCCGTCCGCGCGGGTGAGATCGGAACCGCAGCGCGGGTCGTCCGGCGCTGCATGAGCCACGACCGGAAGCAGGGCGAGCAGCACAAGCATGGGCGACATCTTCATCGGCGATCTTCCTTTGCGGACACATTCGCCGAAGGACGCGCGCGGCGATGCGCGCCAACGCACATGCCGCCGAGGCGCGTCAGCCGCGCCGGGGCCGCCAGATGGGCTGGCCCGTCCAGGCCGTGAGGCCGCCATCGACCGGCAGGCAAACGCCGTTGATGTAGGAGGCCTCGCGCGAGGCGAGGAAGCAGATGGCGGCGGCGACCTCCTCCGGCGTTCCCGCGCGCGCCAGCGGAATGCGGTCCTCGTATTGCCCCATGACGGCCGGGGCCGAGCGCATCCGCTCGGTCATTGGCGTCGCCGTCAGGCCCGGCGCGACCGCGTTGACGCGCACGCCGTCCCGACCGGCGTCGACCGCCATGGCGCGCGTGAGATTGACGACGGCTGATTTGGCGGCGTTGTAGGCGGCGTTGCCGCCATCGCCGGCGAGCCCCGAAATCGAGGCGACATTCACGATGGCGCCGCGCGCGGCGACGAGATGCGGCATGACGACGCGGCACGCGTAGAAAACGCTGTCGAGCGAGACGCCCATCACATGGCGCCAGTCGTCGTCGCTGAGATCCTGCACGCGACCGCGCCGACCGGCGCCGGCATTGTTCACGAGGACGTCGACGCCGCCGTGAACTCTTGCGGCGTTCGATATGAAGTTCTCGATATGCGCCTGATCTCGCACGTCCAAGCCGGGCGCGAGGAACAGTCGCTCCGGCGCGATCCCCATTTCGCGCGCGCGCGCCTCCAGCGCCTCGCCGTTCAGATCGCAGAGGGCGAGACGCGCGCCCTCGGCGGCGAAGCGGCGCGCCGTGGCGAGCCCGATGCCAGACGCGGCGGCGGTCACGATCACAACGTTGTTCTCGAACCGTCTCAAATCCCCTCCTCCGCCGTTGACGGCGCAGCGCGCGCGCTCCTATCGTCGCGTCAACAATCGGGCCGCGCAAGATTGTCGGACGGCCCCGGGAAAAACAACGGGAGCGACGCATGCAGGGATTGATGATGGACATGCCGCTGCTGATCAGCGGCCTCATCAAATATGCCGCCGACCATCACGGCGAGGCGGAAGTGGCGGCGCGCGAGATCGAGGGCGACATCCACCGCTACACCTACGCCGACGCCCATCCGCGCATGAAGCGCATGGCGCTGGCGCTGAAGCGGCTCGGCATGAACATGGGCGACCGCGTCGGCACGCTCGCGTTCAACACGCATCGCCATTTCGAGATGTTCTACGCGGCGCCCGGGATGGGCTACGTGCTGCACACGGTCAATCCGCGCCTGTTTCCCGACCAGCTCGTCTACATCGTCAATCACGCCGAAGACCGGTTGCTGTTCATCGACCGCGCGACGCTGCCGATCGTCGAGGCGATCGCGCCGCGGCTGGAGACGGTGGAAGCCTTCGTCTTCATGTCGTCGCGCGAGCGCATGCCGGAGCTGAAGCTGCCGAAGCCCGTTTACTGCTACGAAGAACTGCTGGCGGCGGAAGACGAGACGGGTTTCGACTGGCCGACGTTCGACGAGAAGACGGCGTCGACCATCTGCTATACGTCCGGCACGACCGGCAATCCGAAGGGCGTCGTCTACTCGCATCGCGCCGCGATCCTGCAGACGCTGGTCTGCTCGAGCTTCGAATTCATGCCGGGCCACAAGGAAGGCGTGCGCGAAGTGATGTTCCCGATGGCGCCGCTGTTCCACGGCAACGGCTGGAACATGCCGTTCACCGCGCCCTTCACCGGCTCCAAGCTGGTGCTGCCCGGACGCAATTACGAGCCCGACAAGCTCTACGAACTGATCGAGGGCGAAGGCGTGACGATCTCGGCCGGCGTGCCGAGCTTCTGGCTGATCCTGCTCGACTGGCTCGCGCGCACGGGCAAGAAGTTCTCGACGCTGCGCATCACGCTCTCGTCCGGATCGGCGCCGCCGCGCGCCATGGTCGACAAGCTGAAGCGCGAATATGGCGTCGACTACGTGCAGGCCTGGGGCATGACCGAGGCGCTCGGCTGCACCATGCCGACGACGCGGCCGGGATCCGACACGCTCACCGACGAGCAGAAACTCGATCGGCGCATGGTGTCGGGCCGCGCCTGCTTCGGCACCGACTTGCGCATCGTCGACGACAACGGCGCCGAACTGCCGCGCGACGGCGTCGCGGTCGGCCATCTGCGCGCGCGGGGGCCGTGGGTGGCGTCGGGCTACATGAAGCTGGACGAAGGCGTCGACGCCGACGGCTGGCTGATCACCGGCGACATGGCGATGATCGATCCGCTCGGCCATGTGTCGCTGACCGACCGCTCGAAGGACGTCATCAAGTCCGGCGGCGAGTGGATTTCCTCGATCCAGCTCGAGGACGCCGCGCTCTCCCACCCGGACGTGCTGCAGGCGGCCGTCATCGCGGTCAGTCACGAGAAATGGCAGGAGCGCCCGCTACTGCTTGTCGTGCGCCGGCAGGGCGCGACCGTCGACGGCCAGGCGATTCTCGATCACATGCGGCCGAAGATCGCCGGCTGGTGGATGCCGGACGCCGTCGAATTCCTCGACGAATTCCCGATGACCGGCACGGGCAAGGTCCAGAAGATGGCGCTACGCACCCGTTTCAAGGACTACCGGGTCGGCTGAGGCCGCGGCCGGGGGGACGCGACGACGCCCGGTGTGGCGCGGGCGACACGACCCGCCGAAACCCGGGGACCTCCCGCCGCGCGCGGTTGCAAGCGGGGGAGCCATTGGCCAGAATACGGCCGGAATCAGGCTGTCCGCGATTGCGGCGCCGGGTGTCCGCAGATTTGAGGAAACACTTTCATGCGGCGAACCATCATCGCATATGCCTGCGCGCTGACCGGCTTTCTGGCTGCCGGCGCCGCCACCGCGGCGCCCGGCGTCGAATACGACCCGCTCACTCACCAGCCGCTGGTCCAGCGTCCGGGCGCGCTCGGCGCCGGCGGGCGCCCGCTGGCCACCGCCATCCCGCGCGAGACCGTCTATTTCAACGGAAAGTACGCGCCCGGCACCATCGTGATCTCGACGGCCGAGCGCCGTCTGTATTTCGTGCTGCCCGGCGGGCAGGCGATCAAGTACGGCGTCGGCGTCGGCCGTCCCGGCTTCGAATGGGGCGGCACAAAGACAGTCGCCATGAAGCGCGAGTGGCCGGACTGGACGCCGCCTGCCCAGATGCTGCGTCGCCGTCCCGACCTGCCGCGCCACATGAAGGGCGGCGTCGACAATCCGCTCGGCGCGCGCGCCATGTATCTCGGCGGCACCCTCTACCGCATCCACGGCTCCAACGAGCCGGAGACGATCGGCCAGGCCGTGTCGTCGGGCTGCATCCGCATGACCAACGACGACGTCGTGGACCTCTACAATCGCGTCAGCGTCGGCACCAAGGTCGTCGTGATGCGCTGAGCGCGCGCCGGGAACGACGCGATCGGGCGAAAAACCCGCCGAATGCCGGAGCCGCCCTCAGGGGCGGCTCTTTTGCTTTTCAGCCGAGACTGTCGAGCGCGTGCGCCAGCGCCCGCAGCTTCGAGATGGCCAGCCCGATCTGCGCGCCGAGCGGCGCCTGCGCGTCGCCGGCCAGATGGATGCCGATGGCGACCAGCAGGCCCACGACGACCGCGACGGTCCGGACGACGGCGGCGACGAGCGCGCGGAGAAGCTGGCCGAGCATGGCCGTTACGGCTCGCTCAGTTCGGCGATGCGCGCCTTCAGCGCGTCGCGCTCCGCTTCCAGGCCGCGGATCCTGCGCGTCGCTTCGAGCGAGACGTAGGGGCTGGCCGTATCGTCCTCGAAACCGACGCCCGCCGCCAGCTTGCTGCGCCATTTCACGCTCGCGCGCCGGCTTTCGCCCCGCTGGCGCACGAGCAGTTCGAATGCCGAGGGAATCGTCGCAGGATAGGCGAAGACGAGCTTCGCGCCCCCGTCCGACATGTTCTCGATCAGGCAGTCGTAGATGGTGAGCCGCTTGTTGAAAACGACCTGGGCGCCGAGATACGTGCGCTTCCGGCGCTCCTTGCGACGCTCCGACATCTTGCAATCCCTTAATGAACCATTAACCCAACCGGGTTTCGGGATCGCAAGACGCGGACCAGTCGCGGCGCGCACTGCGGTTTGAATCCAACCGCGTTCCGGCAATTGCAAAGATCCGGATTATCTTTTGTCAGTCATAGACTTGACCGTTCACGCGCTCTGACCGGCCGGACCCTTCCGTTTTGCGCCGCGCCTTCCGGCGTCGCGGATCGCGTCGATCCGGGACACCTGTCGCCCGTACGCGACGTTCAGCGCGTCAGGCCCTTCTGCGCGAGTGCGGCGACGTAGCGGTTCCAGATCGTCTCCTGGTCGCGGCCAAGTTCGGCCAGATATTTCCACGAGTAGATGCCGGTATTGTGCCCGTCGTCGAAATCGAGCCGGATGGCGTAATTGCCGATGGGCGCGATTTCCGTGATCCGCACGTTCTTCTTGCCGCCGACGGTCTTGCGCTCGGCGGCGCTGTGGCCCTGCACTTCCGCGCTCGGGCTCTCGACGCGCAGGAACTCGGCCGAATAATCGTAGTTGCTGGCGTCGTCGAACTGGATGGTCAGCCTTGTCCCATTGTCGTGCAGCCTGATCTCGCTCGGCCAAGGTTCGGACATGCTGCTCTCCCGTCGATCTCGGCCCAAAGGCCTGCTTTTCCCGTGTCCGGGGCGCTATATATTCCCCGGCCACAAGGATATAAGGCGCCCATGAACGTATCCGCCAGCCCGTCGGTCAATGCGTCGCAGCGCGCTCTCGTCGATCCCTTCGGCCGGGCGGTCACCTATGTGCGCGTCTCCGTGACGGACCGCTGCGACTTCCGCTGCGTCTATTGCATGTCCGAGGAGATGCAGTTCCTGCCCAAGCGCGACCTGCTGACGCTCGAGGAGCTGGACCGGCTCTGCTCGGCCTTCGTCGCGCGCGGGACGCGCAAGTTGCGCATCACCGGCGGCGAACCGCTGGTCAGGCGCGACATCATGACCCTGTTCCGGCGGCTGTCGCGCCATCTCGAGTCCGGCGCGCTGAAGGAGCTGACGCTCACCACCAACGGCTCGCTGCTCTCGCGCTATGCGGGCGAGCTCGCGGACTGCGGCGTGAAGCGGATCAACGTCTCCATCGACACGCTCGACCCGGCCAAGTTCCGCGAGATCACCCGGCGCGGCGACCTGTCCGTGGTGCTCGCGGGCCTGGACGCCGCCCAGAAGGCCGGGCTCGCCGTCAAGATCAACGCCGTGGCGCTCAAGGGCGTGAACGACGGCGAAGTCTTCGATCTCGTGCAATTCGCGCACGGGCGCGGCATGGACATGACCTTCATCGAGGTCATGCCGCTGGGCGAGATCGAGGGCGAGCGCTTCGACCAGTACTGGCCGCTGAGCGAGCTGCGCGCGAAGCTCGCGGAACAGTTCACGCTGGAAGCGACGGACTATTCCACCGGAGGGCCTGCCCGCTACTACCGGGCGGCGGAAACCGGGGGGCGCATCGGCTTCATCACGCCCCTGACCCACAATTTCTGCGAGAGCTGCAATCGCGTGCGCGTGACCTGCACCGGAACGCTCTACATGTGCCTGGGCCAGGAGGACGCAGCCGACCTGCGCGGCCCGCTGCGCGCCTCGCCCACCGACGAGGCCCTGAACGAGGCGATCGAGGCCGCGATCCGCCGCAAGCCGAAGGGGCACGACTTCATCATCGACCGCACGACGCGCCAGCCCGCGCTCGCCCGCCACATGAGCGTGACCGGCGGCTGAGGCCGCGCGGCCGCGCCCGCTGGCCTCTGCTGCGATCGGATGCTAAGCATCTGGCTCGAAGCCTGCAGCGTCTCAAGCGCCGGGACAACCGGTCACGACAGGCGAAAGGGAGCCGGATGAACTTTCTCCTGAACATCAGCCGCGCCATCGATTCCGTGCAGGAGCGTTTCGGCAAGGCGCTGAGTTGGCTGATCCTCGCGGCCGTTCTCGTGTCCTCGATCAACGCCATCATCCGTTTCGCCTTCAACATCAGCTCCAACGCCTGGCTCGAACTGCAGTGGTACCTGTTCAGCGCGGTCTTCCTTCTCGGCGCCGGCTACACGCTGCTCAAGAACGAGCACATCAAGATCGACATCGTGAACTCGCATCTGCCCAAGGGGCTGCGCAATGCGATCGAACTGTTCGGGCACGTGTTCTTTCTGGGCTTGTTCAGCGTCGTCATGATCTACATGGGCGTTCCGTTCTTCCGGCGCTCCTTCGCCGAGATGGAATATTCGGCGAGCGCCGGCGGCCTCATCGTCTGGCCCGCCAAGCTGATGATCCCCGTCGGTTTTGCGATCCTGCTGGTGCAGGGCGTGTCCGAATTCATCAAGCGCGTCGCCGTCATGCGGGGGATGATTCCCGATCCGCACGAAGGCGCGCGCGGCCACGGCGTCGAAGGCTGAGGAGCGACCCATGGCCCATTTCATCGCGCAGAACATGGCGCCGATCATGTTCGCCTCGCTCGTCGTCGTGCTGCTGCTCGGCTATCCCGTCGCCTTCTCGCTTGCCGCCGTCGGCCTGTTCTACTTCCTGATCGGCGTCGAACTCGCGCCTCTGTCGGGCGGCAGCATCAGTCTCGACTGGAACCTGCTCGCGGCGCTGCCCGAGCGCGTGTTCGGCGTGATGAACAACGACACGCTGCTCGCCATTCCATTCTTCACATTCATGGGCCTGATCCTCGAACGCTCGGGCATGGCGGAAGACCTGCTCGACACGATCGGCCAATTGTTCGGGCCGGTGCGCGGCGGTCTCGCCTACGCGGTCATCTTCGTCGGCGCGCTGCTGGCGGCGACGACCGGCGTGGTGGCCGCCTCCGTCATATCGATGGGCCTGATCTCGCTGCCGATCATGCTGCGCTACGGCTATGATCGCCGGCTCGCCGCGGGCGTGATCGCGGCCTCCGGCACGCTGGCGCAGATCATCCCGCCGTCGCTCGTGCTGATCGTCACCGCCGACCAGCTCGGCCGTTCGGTCGGCGACATGTACAAGGGCGCGATGATCCCGGGCCTCGTGCTCTCGGCGCTCTATGCCGGCTACGTGTTTCTCGTCACCATCGTCAAACCCGAAGCCGCGCCCGCGCTGCCGAAGGAAGCCCGCACGCTCGGCGCCGGCGTCGGCTCGCTGCTCGTGCTCATCGCCGCCGCCGCCGGCGTATTCTACGCCGCGACGCTGTGGCTTGCGCGTTCCCATCCCAACATGCCCGCCGACAATGCGGCGATCTGGGCGGGCACGATCGCGATCATCTTCGCCTACGTCCTGGCGCTCATCAACGAAACGCTCAAGCTCGGCATGCTGTCGCGCCTCGCCTCGCAGGTCGTGATCGTGCTGGTGCCGCCGCTGGCGCTGATCTTCCTCGTGCTCGGCACGATCTTCGTCGGCATCGCCACGCCGACGGAAGGCGGCGCGATGGGCGCGCTCGGCGCGCTGATCCTGGCGATCGCCAAGCGCCGCCTGTCGATCGATCTTCTCAAGCAGGCGATGGACACGACGGCGAAACTCTCGTCCTTCGTCGTCTTCATCCTGCTCGGCGCGCGCGTGTTCTCGCTCACCTTCTACGGCGTGAACGGCCATACCTGGGTCGAGCACATGCTCACCTCGCTGCCGGGCGGTCAGATCGGCTTCCTGATCTTCGTCAACCTGTTCGTCTTCTTCCTCGCCTTCTTCCTGGACTTCTTCGAACTGGCCTTCATCGTCATTCCGCTGCTCGGACCCGCGGCGGAGAAGCTGGGCATCGACCTCATCTGGTTCGGCGTGATCCTCGGCGTGAACATGCAGACGAGCTTCATGCATCCGCCCTTCGGCTTCGCGCTGTTCTATCTGCGCTCGGTCGCGCCCGTGAATGACTTCATCGACCGCGTGACCGGCAAGAAGACGGCGCCTGTCACGACAGGCCAGATCTACATGGGCGCGATCCCCTTCGTGGTGATCCAGCTCATCATGGTCACGCTGGTGGTCGCCATCCCTTCGATGGTGATGGTCTACAAGGCCGGCGACGTGAAGCTCGATCAGAAGCAGATCGACCAGCAGTTCCAGCAAATCGCGCCGGCGCCCGGCAGCGACGAGCCGCCGCCGCTGAAATTCTGAACGAGGCGCGTTCGGGAAAAGCGCGAATGGCCGTCCCGAACGCGCGACAAATCAAGGTCGCGCGGCAACGAAAAAGGCCCGGACTTTCGTCCGGGCCTTGTTCCTTTCAGCGGACTCGCGTCAGCCCTTGGCGCGCTGGCGCACCATGAAATTGTCGTAGCCGAATTCTGCGACCTGCCACCACAGATATTCGTCGTTGCGGAAGGCCATGTAGGAATCGTGGATCTTCTTGAACTTCTCGCTCTTGGCGGACAGCTCCGCGTAAAGCTCGTTGGAGGCCTTGTAGGCGGCTTCGAGAATCTCCGTCGAGAACGGACGCAGCTTCGTGCCGCTCGCGACCAGGCGCTTCAGCGCGGCCGGGTTGACCGCGTCGTATTTCGCCTGGATCGAGACGTTCGACATGGCGCAGGCGGTCTTCAGCACCGACTGATAGGCCTTCGGCAGCCCGTTGAACTTCTCCTTGTTGACGATGTAGTGCAGGCAGGTGCCGCCTTCCCAGAAGCCGGGATAATAATAATAGGGCGCGACCTTGTTGAAGCCGAGCTTCTCGTCGTCATACGGTCCCACCCACTCGGCGGCGTCGATCGTGCCCTTCTCGAGCGCGGGATAGATGTCGCCGCCCGCGATCTGCTGCGGGACGGCGCCGAGCTTCTGCATGACCGCGCCCGCCATGCCGGCGATGCGGAACTTCAGGCCCTTGAGATCGCCGACGGTCTTGATCTCGTTGCGGAACCAACCGCCCATTTGCGTGCCGGTGTTGCCGCCCGGGAAAGCGACGAGATTGTAGCCGCCGAGGAACTCGTCGATCAGTTCGTTGCCGCCGCCGTGGTAGAACCAGGCGTTCTCCTGGCGGGCGTTGAGGCCGAAGGGAACCGCCGCGCCGAAGCAGAAGGTCGGGTCCTTGCCCCAGTAGTAGTAGAGCGCGGTCTGGCCGACCTCGACCGTGCCGTTCTGCGTCGCGTCGAGCGCGCCGGGCCCGGGAACGATTTCGCCCGCGGCGAAGCATTGGATCTGGAACTTGCCGTCCGTCATGTCGGACACGGCCTTCGACAGCACTTCGGCGCCGCCGAACAGGGTATCGAGCGACTTCGGGAAGCTCGACGTCAGGCGCCATTTCACTTCCGGAGCGGACTGCGCGATGGCGGGGGCGGCAATGCCGGCGCCCGCGCCGGCCAGCGCGGCCGTCTTCAGAAATTTCCTTCTTTCAACCGTCATGTTCTTCTCCCTCAGAAGCCAGCCGGACGCTTTGGGCGTGCCGTCGGCCGGCGCCTGGCGCGAGATAAGCACATAAGCGGCTGACCGCGAAGCCGTTTACGAAAAAACATCGCCGGCAGGAGCCGGCGATGTCTTCAGGCGGTCGTGATCGGGACGGCTCAGTAGCAGGCCACGCGGACCCGCCGGTAGCCGAGGAAGCGGCCCCAGTCGTCGTAGACGGGCTGATTGGCGACGCAGCCGTAGTTGTAGGCGCCAGCGGCGACGGCGCCGAGCGCCAGTCCGCCGATCGCGCCGGCGACCCACGGGCCCGGGCCGCCCCAGCCGCGATGGCGCCAACCGTAGCCGTAGCCGCCGCCATAGTAGCCGTGGCCGCCGCGCCATCCGCCGTGGCGACCGAAGGCGTCGGCGGGCGTGGCCGTCGCCGCCACCGTCGCGCCCAACGTGAGCGCAGCGAGAGCGGCCGTAAAGGTCTTGCGGAAGCGGGTCATGGAACTCTCCTTTCGCCGGTCAGAACCGGAACCCCTGTCAAGAAAACTCCTCGGGTGTGGTTTTGATCCATTGGCGCTGAATAGCCCCTGAACGCTTTGCGGCGGAATCGTGGCCCGCCTGCCGGCCTGCGATCCGACTTGCCGAGCGCGCCGGCGCTGTGGCATGCCAGCTTGGAAATTCACTTGTCGGACATTCTTTCGGAAGGGCGCGCTCAATGACCAACGTCGCTTGCAAGGTCGCATTCCTGGGCTTGGGCGTGATGGGCTTCCCCATGGCCGGCCATCTGAAGACCAAGGGCGGTTGCGACGTCGCCGTCTACAATCGCTCGCCGGCCAAGGCGAAGGCCTGGGTGGAGAAGTTCGGCGGCGCCTCCGCCCCCACCCCGCGCGAGGCGGCCAAGGATCGCGACATCGTGTTCTGCTGCGTCGGCAACGACGACGACCTGCGCTCGGTCGTGCTCGGGCCGGACGGCGCGCTCGCCGGCATGAAGAAGGGCGCGATCTTCGTCGATCATACGACCGCTTCCGCGGAGGTCGCGCGCGAACTCCACGCCGCAGCCGCCAAGCTCGGCATTTCCTTCATCGACGCGCCGGTCTCCGGCGGACAGGCCGGCGCCGAGAACGGCGTACTGACTGTGATGTGCGGCGGGGACGCGGAACCCTACGTCAAGGCCGAGCCCGTGATCGCGGCTTTCGCGCGCGCCTGCCGCCTGATGGGCGCGTCCGGCGCCGGACAGCTGACCAAGATGGTCAATCAGATCTGCATCGCCGGGCTCGTCCAGGGGCTCTCGGAAGGGCTGCATTTCGCGCAGAAGGCGGGGCTGGACGGCGAGGCCGTCGTCGCCGTGATCTCGAAGGGCGCGGCGCAGTCCTGGCAGATGGAAAATCGCTTCAAGACCATGCTCGACGGCAAGTTCGATTTCGGATTCGCCGTCGACTGGATGCGCAAGGATCTGTCGATCTGCCTGTCCGAAGCGCGCAACAACGGCGCGAACCTGCCCGTCACGGCGCTGGTCGATCAGTTCTACGCCGAAGTGCAGAAGATGGGCGGCAAGCGCTGGGACACGTCGAGCCTGATCGCGCGCCTCAATCGCTGATCGCGGCCTTTACGACCGCCCGCAGGTCCGGCAGCAAGTCGCTCTCGAACCAGGGATTGCGCTTCAGCCAGCCGGTGTTGCGCCACGAGGGATGCGGCAGCGGGAAAAGGCGCGGCGTCGCGCTCTCGAAGTCGCGCCATTGCCGCACGATCTCGTCCACCTTCGCGGCTTTCGCCAGCGGTTTCCCAAGTCGCGCGAAATGATAGCGATGGGCGTAGCCGCCGATCACCAGCACCGCCTCCACCTGCGGCAGCAGCGCGAAGAGGCGGTCGTGCCAGCGCGCCGCGCATTCGCGGCGCGGCGGCAGGTCGCCCCCCGCTGAATCATATCCCGGGAAACAGAAGCCCATCGG
Source organism: Rhodoblastus sp. (assembly GCA_039808645.1). GTDB lineage: Bacteria > Pseudomonadota > Alphaproteobacteria > Rhizobiales > Beijerinckiaceae > JAJXWB01. Next base: position 44,523 of record JBDHTL010000009.1, read on the forward strand.
CGCGATGCAGACGAGGCGCGTGTCGTAGAAGGTCTCGCGATCCATTCCGAGCCATGCGCGGAGTCGGTCGCCGGACGCGTCGTCGAAGGGCAGGCCGGACTTGTGCACCCGCAAGCCCGGCGCCTGACTGGCGATCAGCAGGCGCGCGCTGCTCGACACGCGCAGAACGGGACGCGGTTCGTGCGGCAGCGGCTTGCCGCCGGGACGCTCGACGCAGATACGGCAGGCGCGGATTTCGGCCGCGAGCCTGTCCAGGTCAGAGATCGACGACGAGGCCGTCATAAGCGGCCTCCAGACCGCTTTCGGCGCGGATCGCGTCAAGACTGGCGAGCACTTCCGGCCCCATATGCGTGATCACGAGACGTCGCGCCCCGAGTCGCGGCAGATTCTCGCGCAAGCGCGGCCAGTCCATATGGCCCGGCGCCTTGGGCGTCATCGAATGGCATTCGCAGGCCATCAGGTCCGCCTCCTTCGAGATGTCGATCAACGCGTCGGTCCAGGCGGTGTCTCCGGAAAAGGCGAACGATTTGCCGCCCGCCTCGACCCGCACTGCGGTGGCCGGCGCGCCGGACGCATGCACCACTTCGATCGTGCGCACGTCGAAGCCTTCGACGGTTTCGTGCGAGGGCGGGGAAATTTCGTGAATTTCCCACGGGAAACGCCATTTGACGCCGGTCGTTCCCGGGAAGAAGGCTTCCATCGCCATTGCGAGGCGCGAACGCAGGCCGGGCGGACCGAAGATCGGAAGCGGCTTGTCGCGGGGGTCGACGAATTGCGCCTCGAGCAGGAGGAACGGCAGGCCGCCGAAATGATCGCCGTGCAGGTGGCTGATCAGAATCCCGTCGATCTCGTTGAAGGAGAAACCCAGCCGTCGCCAGCCGACGATCGAGGCGGCGCCGAAGTCGACCATCAGGGCCCGGCCGTCGTGATCGAGGCGAAGGCAGGTATGCGTGCGGCCGCCGCTGGCGAATGCGTCCCCCGCGCCGACGAAGGTGACCCGCATAGGCGTTCAGGCCCTGGCGCTCGGTCGCGCCGACATTTCGCCGTGCCAGCGGGCCAGGTTGGTCATTTCCGGCGGCGGTTGAATGCGCGCCAGGCGCAGGAAATCCATTCCGACGAGACCATCGATGTCGGCGACCGAGAATTCGTCGCCGGCAAGCCACCGGGTCTCGGCAAGACGTTCGTCCAGGAGCCCGAGGAAATCCAGGACGCGCGGCCGATTGGCCTCGGCGACCTGCGGAATCTGCGGGACTTCCAGCGCCGCCATGGCCGGATGCGTATGGCGGAACACCATGGCGGTCGGCATCATCAGGTGCAGTTCGACGCGGCGGCGCCACATCTCGACGGTCGCGCAACCGACGGCGCCCTGCCCGAACAGGTTGGGCTCGGGATGAAGCTCCTCGAAATAGCGGCAGATCGCGACCGACTCGGTGATGACCGTCCCGTCGTCGAGAACGAGCGCGGGCGTGCGCTGGAGCGCGTTGACCTTCGAATAATCGGCCTGCTTGTGCTCCATCTTGCCGAGGTCGATCTGGACCATCGGAACCTCGATGCCCTTCTCCGCGAGGAAAATCCGGACACGGCGAGGATTGGGCGCGACCTTGGTGTCGTAAAGGATCATTAACGAGTTTCTCCGGCGGCGCGCCGCCGCGCGCAACCCAGCCTTAACACCCCCCCATATCTGTTGAAAGCGATAGACGTCATGCTGCCCCGTCCCCCGGGTTCGCGATGTGCGACGCCGCACGCGCCGCGAAATTCGGCCGTCGCCGCGACGCCGGGATGCGGAGGATTTAATTCGAATCCTGCGCTCACGATCAGCCGATCGTTAAGTTTTCTCGCGCAGATTGGTCGTCCTCAGTCGTGTTGCGTCGTCGCGTGGACCGGTCGTAATGAGTCAAATCACCGCCGAGATGATCGAGCGCGGTCGCGGCGCCATTCCCCGAAATTCGACGGAACGCAGACGTCTCGCCTACAAGGTGCGCGAGGCGCGCGAAAAACTGACGACGGGCGGCGCGGGGCACGGCGCCTTCGAAGGCGAGCTCCTGCGCATCTACGCGGAAAGCCGGATCAGCTCGGCGCCGTGGGCCGTCCTCATCGCGCTGGCGATCGGCGGCGTTTCGACGTTCTGGGCGCCGGTGCAATTCGTCGGCCTCTGGACGGCGACCGTCTGGGCGGCGGTCGGCGGCGCCTATCTCGCCTCGAAGCTGTTCCTGCGGCAGGCGGAAATCACCTCGGTGCGCGCCTGGCGCGCCAAGATCATCATGATCGAGGCCCTGCTCGGGCTGGCCTGGGCCTCGATCGTCGTGCTGCTCGTGATGTTCGGCAAGGGCGAAGCGCGGATCTTCCTGCTCGCGATCCTGCTCATGCTCGGCGCCATGACCGCCATGGCCACCGCGGCGATCCCGAATGCGGTCTATGCCTCGGTCGCGCCGCTCTGCATCGCCATCGCCGGCGTCGCCGCCAGTTCCCTGGACGACACGCCGGTGCTGGCGACGACGGCCTTCGTCTGCGGCGCGGAAATCTATTTCGTCGCGCTCGCACGCCGGCTCTACGAAACCTCGCTCAGCGCCCTCTACGCGCAGGCCGAGAAGGACGGGCTGATCGCCGAACTCGAACAGGCCAAGTCCAATTCGGACGAAGCGAGGCGGCGCGCGGAAGAGGCCAACCTCGCCAAGTCGCGCTTTCTGGCGACCATGAGCCACGAATTGCGTACGCCGCTCAACGCGATTCTCGGCTTCTCGGAAGTCATGAAGGACGAATTGTTCGGCGTGCACGCGGTATCGGCCTATCGCGACTATTCGAACGACATCCATTCCTCCGGCCAGCACTTGCTCGCGCTCATCAACGAAATCCTCGATCTGTCGCGCGTCGAGGCCGGCCGCTACGAACTCAAGGAAGACGCGATTTCGCTCAGCGCGATCATCCAGGATTGCGAACATCTGCTGATGCTGCGGGCGCAGAAGCGCGGCATCGCCATCAGCGACGCGATCGAATCCGATCTGCCGCGCCTGTGGGCGGACGAGCGCGCCATTCGCCAGGTGGCCCTCAACCTGCTGACGAACGCCATCAAGTTCACGCCGCAAGGCGGGCAGATCAGCATCAAGGTCGGCTGGACGCAGGCCGGCGGGCAGTATTTCTCGGTGCGCGACACGGGCACGGGCATTCCGGAACACGAGATTCCGATCGTCATGTCGTCGTTCGGCCGCGGCACGCTCGCGCAGAAGAACGCCGACGAAGGCTCGGGCCTCGGCCTGCCGATCGTGAAGGGATTGGTCGAAATGCACGGCGGAACGTTCACGCTGCGCTCCAAGGTGCGCGAGGGAACGGAGGTCATCGTCGTCTTCCCGCCGGAGCGCGTGATGAACGCCCTGCCCCGCTTCTCGGCGGAAGAGCCGGACGCGCGCACGATGCGCGGGGTGCATCGCACCGCCGCCTGATTCCCGGCGCGTCGGTTGACGCGCGCGCCTGCGCCGGCAAATCTCTGCGCCCCGAAGCGTCACGACTTCGGACGCGGAGGACCAGATGACGGCACAGATACGGATCGTGAAGGCCAACGGCCTCGACATGCAGATCGTCGAGCAGGGCAAGGGGCCGCTCGTGCTGCTGTGCCACGGCTGGCCGGAGCTCTCCTATTCCTGGCGCCACCAGATTCCCGCGATCGCCGCGGAAGGCTATCGCGTCGTCGCGCCCGACATGCGCGGCTACGGCGGCACGAGCGCGCCCAAGGACATCGGCGCCTACACGATCTTCCATCTCGTCGGCGATGTCGTCGCGCTCGTCGAAGCGCTCGGCGAGAAACAGGCGATCATGGTCGGTCACGACTGGGGCGCGCAGGTCGCGTGGAGCGCGGCCATGCTCCGGCCCGACGTGTTTCCCGCCGTCGCGGCGCTTTCCGTGCCGTTGCGCAATCGCGGACCCGCCGCGCCGCTCGACATTCTCAGGCAGCAGGGCGTCTCGACCTTCTACTGGCAATATTTCCAGAAGCCCGGCGTGGTGGAGGAAGAAATGGCGCGCGACTGGAGCCATACGCTGCGCGCCATCTACTACGGCACGGGTCTCGGCCTGATGCTGAAGCCCGGCCGCGGCATGGTGGAGGACGCCAGGATTCCCGACCATCCGCCCGCATGGATCAGCGAGGCGGAAATCCGGCACTACATCGAGACGTTCACGCGTACGGGAATCTCCGGCGGAATCAACTGGTACCGCAATATCGACCGCAACTGGGAGCTCGGCGCGCCCTGGCAGGACGCGAAGATCCATCAGCCCTCGTGCTTTATCGCCGGCGCGAAGGACCCGGTCATCACCGGCCTCATCGGCGCGAAGTCGCTGGAGACGATGGACCAGCTGCTGCCGAACCTGCGGGCCAAGGTCATCATCGACGGCGCGGGCCACTGGATCCAGCAGGAGAAGCCCGCGGAAGTGAACCGCGCCCTGATCGATTTCATCAAGGGGCTGTAGGCCCCTAGCCTACGCCCTGTCGCTGACGCCCGCGCTGTCGAAAGTCGCCATGTCGCGCCAGCAGGCGAGCGCGGCCTGGATGATGCCGATCGACAGCGCAGCGCCCGACCCTTCGCCGAGCTTCATGCCGAGATCGAGCAGCGGCTTCTTGCCCAGGCGCCGCAGCGCGTCCGCATGCGCGCCTTCGGCCGAAACATGGCCGGCGATGCAATGGTCGAGCGCATTGCGATCGAGGGCGTGCAGCACGGCCGCCGCCGCGCCGACGACATAACCGTCGAGCACGACCGGCACGCGCTCGATGCGCGCGGCCAGGATGGCGCCCGCGATCGCCGCCATTTCCCGCCCGCCGAGGCGGCGCAGCGCTTCGAGGGGATCGCCGAGATGATGGCGATGCAGCGCCACCGCGCGCTCGACCGCGTCGATCTTGCGCTTCAGGCCCTCGTCGTCGACGCCCGTGCCGCGGCCGACCCAGTCGGAGGCCTTGCCGCCGTACAGGGCGTAATAGACGGCGGCCGCCGGCGTCGTATTGCCGATGCCCATTTCGCCGGGGGCGATGAGATCGGCGCCGGCGATGGCCTCCATGCCAAAGGCCATGGTGGCGGCGCACTCGGCTTCGGTCATCGCCGCGTCCCGGGTGATGTCCTTGGTCGGAACCTCCAGCGCCATCTCGAAGACCTTCAGGCCCGCGCCGAAGGTTCCGCAGATCTGGTTCACGGCCGCGCCGCCGGCGCCGAAATTGGCGACCATCTGCGCGGTCACCTCGCGCGGATAGGGCGAGACGCCCTGCGCGACGACACCGTGATTGCCGGCGAAGACGACGACCGTCGGACGGTCGACGGTCGGCGGCGTCTTTGCCTGCCAGGCGGCGAGCCATTCCACGATTTCCTCGAGGCGGCCGAGCGAGCCCGGCGGCTTGGTCAGTTGCGCGTCGCGGGCCCGCACCGCCGCAATCGCCTGCTCCGACGCCTCCGGCATGACGTCCAGCAGATTGCGGAAATCGTCGAAGGGCTTGCCGGTCGTCGTCATGGTCCAGGTCCGTCTCGTGTTGCGCTGCATTAGACCGTGCGGGCGAGAATGGAAAGGCTCGACGATCCGGCCCGGAACCCGCCGCTTCGCGTTCGCGTTCTGCGCAAGAGTGCTTTGGAGAACGGGTCATGCGTTTCCTGCTGGGACTGATTTTCGGGGCGCTGGTGACCGTCGGCGCCGCCTACGTTCACGATTCCGCCATTCGCGCCCCGGACAAGCCGGCCATCGTCAACTGGTCGGCGCTCGATACGACGCTGCGGCTGGTCCGCGACGATATGACGTCGGGCTGGGAGCGGCTTTCGCGGGGCGCGCGCTCCTGAAATTGATTCCGCGCCTTGCGGCGAAAGGCCCATTGGCGCATCAAGGCTCATGGCCTTTGTCGACGATTTCCGCTCCTGCCTGTCCTTCTGGTCGCGCCTGCCGGCGGCGCCGGCCGAGGCTTCCCCATTTCGAACCGCGATCCGCGCCCTGCCCGCGGCCGCGCTGGCGATCGCCTTGCCTGCGGCGCTGACGCTGGCGCTCGGGCGGGCCTGCGGCCTGTCCCCGCTGATGGCGGCGCTGGTCGCGCTGGCGATGCTGGCGGCGCTGACGGGCGCGCTGCACGAGGACGGCCTGGCGGATTGCGCGGACGCCCTGTCGGGCGCAACGCCCGAGCAGCGGCTCGACATCATGAAGGACAGCCGCAACGGCACATTCGGCACGCTGGCGCTCGTTTTCTCCGTCGGTCTGCGCGCCGCCGCGCTCGCCGCCCTGCTTCAGGCTTCCGTCCTGCTGGCATGTCTGGCGATTCTGGCGAGCGCCGCCGTGTCGCGCGTCGCCTGCCTGACGCCGCTCGCGCTCCTGCCCGCCGCCCGCGACGCCGGCCTCGGCAAGGCCGCCGCAGCGCCCGACAGCGACGCGTTGCGGGTGGCGATCGTCGGCGCG